>NZ_JAROKN010000049.1:0-21282 GCF_029455255.1 Arthrobacter vasquezii
CGCAGGACCGACAGCCGCCGGCCCACCGTGTCCGAGCGCGGCGAGAGCCGCTCGTGCGGCAGCGTCTCCCAGCTCGGAAATTCTTCAATGCCCGACGCCGGCAGGTAGCTTCGCAGCGCAGCTGCCAGATCTTCTGCCTCCCGCCCCGTGGCGGTGACCGCTACAACAACCGGCGCGCCGTCGTCGTCGTTTGAGGCCGATGCGAGCCCGTCCACCATCTCCGCCAGCAGCGCGGCACGCAGGCCGGTGGGTGCGCCGATCTCGAGATCGGTACTGCGGTCGGCAACCCTGCGGGATGCGTTGGTGCGCACCCGCGCGAAGGAGGCGTCCTCCTGCAGGGCAGCACGGAGTCCGTTGAGGGTGGGTCCGGAGGGGGCCATGGCGTTCCTTCAGGGGTAACTTGAAATGAAGCTGAGCACGAAAAAGACAACACGAAAGCCCGAAATTCCTAAGAATCCCGGGGAGTAGTTCAAGCCTACTCGTATTCGGCGGGTCGGCAGGGCGCCTGTGGACGAAGCTGCAAACACCCCAACGAAGGCTCGAAGCCAGCGCTCACATAGGATGTACCGGAAACCCAATAGACCTACCCCGGAGGATTAGTGGCACTCAGCACCTCAACCACCCTGCCCTACAGCGTCCAGACGGTCACGGACGTGTTCACTGATGAAGCGTTCCTCAAGCACACCAGTGAGCACGTCGGAGGGGAGCTGAAGTCACTGACGGTCGACGGCGACACCTCCGCCGCTTTCACCCTCACCGCTGTGCGCACGCTGCCCACCACGCGACTGCCGGATTTCGCCCGCAAGTTCGTCGGCGAGACCATCACCGTGACGCAGACGGAGAACTGGGCCGCACCGCTGCCTGACGGCTCCCGCGAAGCAAAGGTCACCATGAAGGTCTCCGGTGCGCCCGTGACGGTCGACGCCGTCCAGCGCCTGGTTGCCGAGGGCACCTCCACCCGTGTGGACCTCGAAGGCAACGTAACCTCGTCCATTCCGTTCATGGGCGCCAAGATTGCCGACGCCGCTGAACCGTTCATCGGCAAGGCCCTGAACGTTCAGGCTGCCCAGGCGAAGAGCTGGCTGGAGAACCGCTGATGCAACTGCCCCTCGCGCTGTCGATAGTCCTGGTGATCGCCGGGCTCTGGACGCTTATTGTCTGGCCGCCGTTCCTCCGTCGGGTGTTCAAGGACCCGCGGTCCAAGGATGAGAACGGCGCACCCACCCGGTTCCTCAAGGTTCACTTCATGCTGGTGACCACCTCGATGATCCTGGGAGCAGCAACCCTGGTGATCGGAATCCGCACGCTGGCAGCCTGAATCCCAACGTAACGTGCGTCACGTCCGTACGGACTCCCCTGCTAGGGTCTTAAGCAGGTGCGCCGGGAAGTCTGGTCGGCAATAATTTCTTCCTGCCCTGAAGGAGCCGCTCGTGTCGAGTTCTCAGCCCCGGAACGTCCTCGGACGGTCCAGTTACCCCGAACATCTCCGGATCGGCGAGATCCTCCGGAAAGAAACCGTCGGCGGCATCCTGCTGATCATTGCGGCCGCACTGGCGCTTGTCTGGGCCAACTCGCCGTTCGCGGACAGCTACTTCGCTCTCCGGGACTTCGAGTTCGGTTACGAGCCGTGGCACCTGAAGCTTTCGGTGGGAAACTGGGCCGCTGACGGCCTGCTGGCCATCTTCTTCTTCCTGGTCGGGCTCGAACTCAAGCGCGAGTTCGTGGCTGGGGATCTCCGGAACCCTGCGCGCGCCATTGTTCCGGTGGCAGCAGCTGCCGGCGGCGTCATCGTTCCCGCTCTGATCTACGTCCTCGTCAACCTCGGATCGCCGGAAACCATTCGCGGCTGGGCCATCCCCACCGCTACGGACATCGCGTTTGCGGTGGCCGTTCTCGCGGTCATCAGTTCCCACCTGCCGAGCGCCCTGCGCATCTTCCTGCTGACATTGGCAGTGGTGGATGACCTGATTGCCATCGCCATCATCGCGTTCTTCTACACGGAAGAGGTGGAGTTCACCTTCCTGCTGCTGACGCTGATCCCGCTGGCGCTGTTCGCGTTCCTCGCGCAGAAGAACCCCAAGTTCTTCGGGAAGAACACGTCGGCGGCCTGGTTCATCCTCCTGCCGATCGGTTTTGTCACCTGGGCGCTGATGCACGCATCAGGTGTCCATGCCACAGTGGCCGGCGTGCTGCTCGGCTTCATGGTTCCGGTACTGCGCATCGGCAAGGGCGGCAAGTCCGTGTTGCCCCGGCCAAACAAGCCTGGTCTCGCGGAGACCTTTGAGCACCGCTTCCGCCCGCTCTCCGCAGGCATTGCCGTGCCGATTTTTGCGTTCTTCTCGGCCGGTGTGGCAATTGGCGGCGTCGACGGGTTCGTCAACGCGCTCGGAGATCCGGTCACCCTGGGAATCATCCTGGGCCTGGTCCTGGGCAAGCCCATCGGCATCCTCCTGACCACGTTGACAATCACCAAGACCACCAAGGCGACTCTTGACCCCGATTTGAGGTGGGTGGATCTCCTCGGCGTCGGCATCCTCGCGGGAGTCGGATTCACCGTCTCCCTGCTGGTCAATGACCTCAGCTTCGCTCAGGGGTCGGAGCCGAACGACAACGCCAAGGTCGCCATCCTGACCGCATCGTTGCTCGCCGCGCTGCTCGCTACCGCTCTACTGCGCTCCCGCAACAAGCGCTACCGCAGGATCGAAGAGGCGGAAAAGGTAGACGCGGACGACGACGGCATCCCCGATCTCTTCGAAGACAACCCTCCGCGACGCTAACGCCGAAAACGCGCGCTAGCGTCGCTGCGCCCCTCCCTCGCATACGGGCCGGTCAGGAGTTCGCGGCGAGGACCGCTTCCTCCAGGGCCACCCACGCGAGCATGGCGCACTTCACACGCGCCGGGAAGCGGGAGACGCCGGCGAACGCAGCTGCGTCCCCCAGTACCTCTTCGTCCGGCACGATGGTCCCGCGCGAGCGCATGAGCTCACGAAAACGATCGAGCTGCTCCATCATGTCGTCGCGGGTTTCTCCGCTGACCAGTTCGGTGAGGACCGAGGCAGACGCCATGGAGATTGCGCAGCCCGCTCCCTCCCACGCCACCCGCTCGATGCGGGAACCAGCAATCCACACCCGCAACGTCAGTTCGTCGCCGCAGATGGGATTGAGCTGGTGCGATGCGCCGGTCGCCAGAGAGCCGGTTGCCGGCGAGCCGGCAACCGGCTCTTCCTCAGGCACAGAACCAGCGCCGAACGCCGGATCGGTGCTTCCCTGCCCCACCCGCCGTTTCGCGTGGTCAAGGATGATCTGTTGGTAGAGGTTCTCGAGTTCGCTGCTCATGCCGAGGCTCCGGACGCCGCTGCTCCAAAGAACGAACGGACTTCGGCAACGGCGGTGAGGAACGCGTCCACCTCGTCGGTGGTGTTGTACAGGTAGGTGCTGGCCCGGGTGGACGCCGTCAGCCCCAGCTTCCGGTGCAGCGGCTGCGCGCAGTGATGGCCCACCCGCACGGCGATGCCGCGGGAATCCAGGTACTGCCCCACATCATGGGCGTGGACGCCATCAACATCGAACGCCGCCAGCCCAATTCTGGGCTGACCCGAACGCGGACCCAGCACCCGGATTCCCTCGATCGCTTCAAGGCCAACCACCAGCCGCTCCCCCAGCAGCCGTTCCCACTCCTCGATCCGGTCCATGCCCGTCTCAGCCAGGTAGTTTACGGCCGAGCCGAGCGCCACCGCCTGCGAGATCCGCTGGGTGCCGGCCTCGAACCTGGCCGGCGGCGGAAGGTACTCGGCACGCTCCATGGTGACGGTGGTGATCATTGAGCCGCCGGTGAGGAACGGCGGCATCGCGTGCAGGTGCTTCGCCCTGCCGTACAAGGCGCCGATTCCCGTGGGCCCGAGCATCTTGTGCCCGGAGAACGCCACAAAGTCCACGTCCAGGGCGGCAACATCGAGCGGTAGGTGCGGCACCGACTGACACGCATCCAAAACGGTCAGGGCTCCCACGCCGCGGGCGAGGGACACCAGCTCAGCCACCGGGTTGATGATGCCCAGCACGTTGGATACATGCGTGAACGCGAGCAGCTTGGTGCTGCCGTCGATCACCGAGGCGGCTTCCTCAAGGCGGAGGGCGCCGTCGTCGTCGACTGGAATGTAGCGCAGGGAAGCACCGGTACGCGCGGCAAGTTCCTGCCACGGGATCAGGTTGGCGTGGTGTTCCATCTCGGTGACCACAATGGAGTCCCCCGGGCCGAGCGCATACGGGCGTGTGGCGTCACCGCCGAGTCCCAGCGAGGCGTTTGACAGGCTGTACGCAACGAGGTTCAGGGCCTCCGTGGCGTTTGACGTGAAGACGATCTCATCGGGTGAGGCGCCAATGAAGGATGCAACGGTGGTGCGGGCGAACTCGTACGCGTCGGTCGCTTCCACCGCGAGTGAATGGGCGCCGCGGTGCACGGCGGCGTTGCGCTGTTCGTAATACTCCTGCTCGGCTTCCATCACGCTGATGGGGTTCTGGGAGGTGGCTCCGGAATCGAGGTAGACCAGCGGCCGGCCGTTGAGCTCATTACCCAGCAGCGGGAAGTCATTGCGGATGCGGCCCACTTCCTCATCCGAGAGCGGATGGGATGGAGCTGACAGGATGGGCATGGAACTCCCTCGACGGCGAATGTGCGCTATTCAGTCTACTGCCGGCAGGTTGGTGTGGACCCGTTCATCGCCGGCTCGACCTGAGGGCGGTGAAGGTCTGTCCGTTGTCGTTGGATACCTGCACGCTGTCATGGGTTGCAACCCAGATGCGCTGGGTCGAGCCGTCGATGACCTGCGTGGCAATGGCTGACGCCTCGCCCTCAACGCTCCCCTGCGCCACCCAGCTCACACCGCCGTCACTGCTCGTGTAGACGCGGCCGTCGGGTCCGATTCCGGCCGCCTTCTCCTCAGACAGTGCCGTGAACACCAGCAGAGGGGCATGACCAACAGTGGCCCACGTTGCGCCGCCGTCTGCGGAACGCTGGAGGCCCTTCTCCGTGGTGGCGAGGACAATGCTGCCCCGCGGCGATCCGGCGAGGTGATGGGTGGGGAACTGCTCCGCGGAAGGCTGCCATTCAGTGCCGTCGTCGGTGACCTTGAGTTCGCCGTCGAACCCCACGATTCCGCCGTGGGTAGCGGCGAGCGCATGGAAGTCGGATTCGCCCTGCAGGGACAGCGGTTGCCACGTGCGGCCACCGTCAGTGGATCGGATCAGTCCCACAGGATCCGGCAGGTCGGAGCCCGGGCCTGGGTGTCCGGACGCATAGAACTCATCTGGAGCCGCAGCGGTGAAACCCATCAGGTCAATACTGGGCCCGATCTGCACTGCCGGGGACGCCGAGACATCAAACAATCCGTCATGGGTAGCCAGGAGCACCCGGTTGGTGGCCGGATCCACGCTCATCCCGTGGATGTGGGCAGTGGGATAGTGAGACGCACCGGCAGGCGCACTCTCTGACGGGCTGGCCCGGCACAGCCGGTGAGGACCAGCAGTACGACGGCGATGGCAGCCGAGCCCGACGCCCGCCGCCACCGCGGCGCACGTAAATTGGAGCTGACGACGGCGTGTGGGAACCCAAGACGCATTCTGACTCTGATGTTGCCGCCCACCCTTTTTGGTCTTCGTTTCCGGTTCCCATCGTACGAACGTCCGTCGCCCTCCTCCAATTCAGCGCCGGCAGTATTTGGAATGCCTACAGGCACCCGCGCCCCCTTGGCAGAACTTGTGATTTTCCTGCGGGATAGCTGGCTTTTTTCGGCATCCTTCCCTGCGATTGACCTTTCATAATCGAAGAGCCGCTGATTCCAGCGGTAGTGCGCATGGGTCAACAGCTCATCGATAACGGCACACCCGGTGCAAGCCGGGGTCGCAAAGCCACGGGGCCCCAGGGGTCAGCCGGGCTACCGAACAGCGGAGAGCCTCAGCTATGTTTGACGTCTACCGAACTTCCGGAAGCACCCGGTCCCTCCCGGTCCTGCCGCTGCATCGGAAGCTCACCGCACTCGCTGTGCTGCTGGTTTCGAGCGTTCTCATGGCGTCTGCCATCCACCCGGCGCAGGCAACCGAAAGCACCTCCATGGCTACTGATCCAGGTCCCGCCGGTGATTTCTCCTGGAAAGGGTACAACTGGGAAAAGCGGTTCTGGGACGGAGCACCGCACTACACCAAGGATTACAACCCGGCGAATGTGAGCGACCCGGACGCCAACGGGCATGTCACGCTCACGCTTTCCAACCCGACAGGGAAAGCGCCGGTCGCTGCTGAGTTCCAGTCCACCCGCCAGGGCTTTGGCTACGGCACCTACAGCACAACCGTTGAGAAGAACATCGGACTACTGCAGAAGGAAGTCGTGTGGGGGTGCCTGTTCACCTATGATCCGGCTGCAGCCCCGGGCTACAACGAAATTGACCTGTGCGAGGCATCGGCCTGGGGCGGCGGCGCTGCGTATGGCGAATCCTGGCCGGTCACGCAGGGGCACGGCTACTGGTTTGACGCGACAAAACCGCCGGGCCAGGGCAACAACACGATCACCTTCGGCGCCACCAGCGACGCGGTACTGACGCATCGAATGGTCTGGGAGCCTCGGAAAATCACGTTCGAGACCTTCGCAGGAGAAGGCTATTCCGGAAAGCTGCTCAAACGCACCGTGCTCGAAGGATCAACGGTTCCGGTTCCGGCCAAAGAGGCTATCCACTTCAACCTGTGGGTGACCGGCGGCGGAGGAGGCAAACCAGCCATGGTGAAGCCGGAAAAAGTCGTGATCCGCGACTTCTCCTTCACGCCGGCACCTCCGATGGCACCTCCCGTTGTAGCGCCGGTAGAGCCAACACCAGCACCAGTGGAGCCAGTAGCCCCAGCCCCAGTGGCACCCCCGGTAACACCCGCGAACAGCACTACAGGCTTCAACGGTGACGGAACGGCGGACGTCGTTGCTCGTGACACATCGGGAACGCTGTGGCTGTACGCCGGGAACGGTACAGGCGGTTGGCTCGGTCGCAACCAGATCGGGCATGGCTGGCAGGATTTCACCAGCATTCTCACCCCCGGTGATTTCGATGGCGACAGAAATCCTGACGTACTCGGCCGGGACCGGTCGGGAGCGTTGCGGCTCTATGCGGGCAATGATTCGGGCGGCGTGCACTCCGGAGTTCGAATCGGCTGGGGCTGGAGTGGGTTCACGAGCCTCCTCGCGCCCGGTGATTTCGACGGTGACGGAAACGTTGATGTCATGGCACGGGACACATACGGCGCCCTGTTCCTCTACCCGGGCAACGGCACCGGTGGATGGAAGTCGCGGGTGAAGATCGGCTCTGGGTGGCAGGGCTTCACCGCCATCCTCGGCCCCGGTGACTTCAACGGTGACGGAAACGTCGACGTCATGGCACGCGACAATTACGGCGCGCTGCACCTGTACCCGGGAAACGGAACCGGTGGATGGCAGCCCCGGGTGAAAGTCGGATCAGGGTGGCAGGGCTTCACCGCCATCCTCGGCCCCGGAGACTTCAACGGTGACGGAAACGTCGATGTCATGGCACGCGACAAATACGGCGCCCTGTACCTGTACCCGGGCAACGGAACCGGCGGCTGGAAATCCAAGGTGAAGATCGGATCCGGATGGAATGTCATGACCAGCATCTCCTGAGACCACGTAAGTAAGCCTACGTAGGTTCCACGTAGTAATCCCGCACTTGCAGCAGGAAATGGAGTAATTCTCGCGTGCCTTTCGCGTAGGAATTACTTGTGCCATCCACTTAAAAGATAAATATCCTTCTTAGCAATTACTAATTGTTGAGGGGGAATGAATGTCTATTGCTCTGGCTCGGGAGCATACCCTCGCTGCCTCACGCCCGAAGAGAAGCCGGGAGCATACCCTCGCTGTTCCACGCCCGAAGAGAAGCCGGGTAATTGCACTTATCCCTGCCCATAATGAGGAAGTACTCATTATCCAGGCGGTACAAGGTCTTCTGCAGCAGTCCTTCCGCCCGAACGAAATCATCGTCGTTGCAGACAACTGCACGGACCGCACCGTTGAACTCCTGCGGAACGCTCAGCTACCCTCTGTCTCCGTCTTCGAGACCACCGGGAACTCAGCAAAGAAGGCCGGTGCCCTCAACCAGGCCCTGGCAGAACTGCTGCCGGAACTTCACGATGATGACACGGTGCTGGTGCAGGACGCCGATTCCATCCTTGACTCCCGTTTCATCTCCAGTGCCCAGCGGCACATCAAAGCCGACCCCACGTTGGGCGCAGTCGGCGGCACGTTCCGCGCCGTCCGGGCCGAACTCGGGACTCCACGCCTGGAACGCTTCCTCATCCATCTACAGGACAACGAATACGCACGGTACGCGCGGGATGTCCGCCGCCTCAAAGGCAAATGCCTGGTGGTGACCGGAACCGCAGCAATGTTCCGAACCAGCACACTCCGACGAATTTCCCACGCACGCCTGAACGGTGAGCTGCCCGCGGGAGACGGATCGGGTGGAATCTACGACACCACGGTCCTTACCGAGGACAACGAACTGAGTTTCGCTGTCATGACGGTCGGCATGAAACTCCTGGCACCTCGCGATTGCCTGCTTGTCACCGACGCCATGAAAACGTGGCGCGAGCTATGGCTACAGCGACTGCGCTGGAAGCGTGGAGCTGTTGAAAACTGTTTCCAGTACGGCCTCACCCGTGTCACCGCCGGCTATTGGGGACGGCAACTCCTGAGCTTGGCCGGAATCCTGGTGACCCTGGCCTACCTCGGCTCCCTGATGTGGAGTCTCATTGCCATGGGCGGCATCAGTATTCATCCATTCTGGCTCGCCATTACCGGAATATTCGTTCTTGAGCGGTTCATCACGCTCAAAGACAAGGGCTGGACCCATCGCATTCTTGCGACCACCTTATACGAACTCCCCTACGACTTTTTCCTCCAAATAGTTCATGCCCGTGCATATTTCGATGTAATGCGGCGATCCGAAAGAAAGTGGTAATTATGTACAACAATCCAAGCTCACCAATGGCAGCCGGACTGGGATCCGGGGCCTTGGCCTACACAGGCGCCGGAGACATCTTCTGGGTCGGCCTGGCCGGGTTTGCGCTTCTGGCGACCGGTATGGCCATCGCCCGGATCGTTCCCCGCTCCGAGGCCGTCGCCGAGGTTCCGGACAGCAGCGGCAACTAGCGACGACAGCAGGGCGGGCGTTGAAGCGCCCGTCCTGCCGTCGCCGGTCTGCGCAACAAGACGCTCGTCGAACATGCGAATAAGCAACCGAGATGACCTGAGGAGGTGCTGGGTGACCGCACACGATCTTCCACCGCTTCTGGACCTGACTCAGTTGTGGGCTATGGAGTCAGATTTCCCCAGTCCTGAACCTGTCCACCGGTTTGTCGAGGACTTCATCCTTATCTGGAACGACCGCCTCGTGCGGCTACGGAACGCCCTGGCAGAGGGAGATCACCCAGCCGCCGTCAACGTACTGTTGGGGATCAAGGTTTCAGCCGTGATGATCGGCGCCACACAACTCAAGTACGTCGCTGAGGCCATCGAGTCAGAATTGCGGCAGGGCACCGCAGGAGTAACCAAAGACCTGCTGGACGCGCTGGCTGAATGCGGCACCCAGACAATCCACCAGCTCAGCCGAAAATATCTCCACCGGACATCCCTGTACGGCTAGGACGCTTCCCCCTCAAGAGCCGCAATCAAGTCGGCCCTGTTGCTCACTCCGAGCTTGACGTAGATCTGGTAGAGGTAGCCCTCCACGGTCCGGACGGAAACGTGCATCTGCTGGGCAATCTGCCGATTGATCAGACCTGCCTTCACAAGCTGCGCCGCTTCCCGTTCACGTGGAGTCAGCAGGTTCAACTGTTCATCGGCGTCTTCGTCATTCAGCTGCAACCCGCTGCTGACGATGACGCGCTGGACCTGTCGGGTGACGTTCCGGTCGCCCGATGCCACGGCCATGGACCGTGCGGACTCCCTGACCTTCGCCGCGAACAGATGATTACCCAGGTCCTCTGCCATATGGACGGCCTCGAGCAACAGCTCAGGTTTCTTCATGGTGAGTCCTTCACCAAAGAAGGAACAAAAGTCGGAGAACGGTCCCTGGGTGCGGCTGGCTGTTTCAAGGAGCGCACGGGCGGTGGATTTCGTTCCCAGCCTCAGTGCTGCGGCACGGGCAATCAACTCCAGCCCGAAGTTCCCTGCCGAGAACTCCTCGCCGGCCTGTTCCTCCAACATCGAAACAGCTTGATCAGTTGATCCCAGCAAGGCCAGCGTCATCGCCCGAAAGTAGCGGAGCGTGAAGAGCGGCAGCCCTGCCGGTGTCACTCGCTCGCTGTCTTCCAGCGGCAACATCAGCGGCCGCACCTTGCCGAAATCACCCTGTAGCGCGTGACAGAAAGCCGTTGCCGCCGAGCATACGCACCGCAGCCCGCCGGGATCCCAGACCTGCAACTGGGCGAGTGCGGGAACCAGTACTGCGAGCGCTTCCCCTGGGCGTCCAAGCCGGGCGAGCGAAATCCCATCCATGAATTCGCCTGCCGTGCCGTCTCCGGACGTGAGGTGAAGCTCGGGTGTGATGCCGGTCCAGCCGGCGTCGGCCTTCTGACCGGTGATGAGGCAGATCAGCTGGACACGAAACATCAATCGTGCACGGATCCGGTGGGCTAACCGGAGGTGCTGCAATCCGGCTGTAACTTCAGCGGCAAGGGCCAGGGCCTCATGCTGCCTGTCCCTGATTGCATCGGCCAGCGCTAGCAGGCAGGTGAGCTGGATCCCGATTTCAGAAACGGGAGTGCCGGACTCCCCTTGCTTTCCGTCGAGCATTGGCCTGATCAGTTCGTAGCGACCCTCTGATGCCGCCCGTTCAGCTTGCGCCAGGAGAATTTCATCGTTCCCGGAGACATCGACGAAAGCAGGGGACGGTGCCCTTCCCGGAGCACAGCCGTGCCCGGCCAGGATGGAGCGCGCCACCTCGATCTGGACTCGCACTGAGCGATGCTCGGGTTTCCGGAGGCGCCTCTCCTCCTCTGCTGAGAGGCAGTCGCGCGCCGCGACCACGAACATTTCCATTGCTTCGACAGCTGATCCCTCATCATCAGCAGCCAGATGAGCCCGCGCCGTTTCCAGGCGCAGCGCCGGGTGGGTACTTCCATGCTCGCCAAGGCCCGCGGCAACCATGAGAGCTGACGTCGGATCATCATGGTCATTGGCATACGCCAGAGCTCGCAGTCCGGACTCCTCGTCCAGCGACAAACCGCACTCCATCATCCACTCTGCGTAGCGCACCGGATGAATCGCCGGCACTGTGCTCTTGGCCTGAAGTTGCCTGACCCGCGTCAGTAGCTGGAGGCGCCTGAAGGAGCCCACACGTTCCCGGATGACAATAGCCACGAGATGATCGGTGACCACAAGCTGGGAAGTGTCGCGGGCAAGATGGATGGCTCCAATATCCTGCAGATGGTCCAGATCCTGTACAGACCCCAAAACTGAGACCATCCCCATCGAAAGGTGCCCGGCCAGGGCTAGCGTTTCGAGTAGCGCGGTCTGCTGGTCAGTCAACGGACCGAGGTGTGCCATCACGGCGTCGGCGGTGGGGTGCGAAACATGAAGGTGGGCTCGGCCAAGGACCCAGACATCCCCCTGCCGCACGATCTTCCCGGAGCTGACAAAGTCATGGACCAGTAGCTTCATCAGCCGGGCGTTCCCCGCTGCGTAACCCCATAAGGCATGAACAGCGCTTCGGGACAGTGGCCCTTTGAGCGTCTGGGCCAGCAGCTCATGGGCCTCTGACTGCGACAGTTCGTTGAGATCGATGCGGAGCAGTGCGCCCTCCAACCACAAGGTCATGAGGCTTGACGGGCAGTCCGTGAGATCCCTGCAGACAATGAGCAGCTTCACTGAGAGACTCAACGCGAGCTGGGCAATAACGTCGGCAGACACCGCATCCAGGCTGTCCGCATTGTCCACGGCGATGACTACCGTGCCCTGGTTCGGCACGTTCCCGAGGTGGTGCACCAACGCCTCGACGAGCATCTGCGGCTCCTGCTCGGCGCTCAGGCCGAACTCCTTGAGCAGGAAGGCCAGTGCGTTCAGCGGCTTGCCGGAAGACAGTGCGGTCCCGCGCAGGTAGATGACCCGGCCAATCGATTCCGTCCCGTCAAGCACCTCGTGCAGGAGATTCGACTTCCCGACGCCCGGCTTTCCGACAATCACCGAGCCGAAGAGGTACGCAGAGGTCAGTGACCGCGATACCTCGGAGACGGCCTGCTGCCGGTCCGCGACAGGAGGCGCTGAGCTGGCCACCCAGGGTGAACCCATGCCAACGCACCCCCATTCCAGACGGTTCACTGCACCGCCTTGTGAGCGGATTCGCGGACGAGTGAGCGATCGAGGATCTGCTGGCCTCATAGCAGCCTCAATCGAATAATAAGACATGTGAAGCGCCGATGGGTTAAATCTCCCGCTCCGACTAACAGATTCGGAGCGGAGGATCAAACGGATCGGTTACTGACTGAGTGCCGTCCCCCTAGGACGGGTGTAAAAGGAGCCGACGACGGCTGGGGACGAGCCTTAGTCTGGGGAAGGCTTCGACGTCGCCGGCTCCACTCATCACTCTAGGAAAACAACCCACTCCAGGCACGAGTAGTAGGTACCCGATTTTCCTCTCCCCGTAGCGGGTAGGGTACTCAGCCGATACTCGCTGGATCAGCTCCCGGCAGCTCGTCGCGGCTGGTGATTCCGAGCTTGGCGAAGATGCGGTAGAGGTGGCCTTCAACGGTGCGGACGGACACGCCCTGGGCTTCAGCGATATCCCTGTTGGAATAGCCTTGACCGGCCAGCCGCGCGATGTCCAGCTCGCGCTGGGTGAGCTTCGATGTGGAACGCACCGCCTCGAACTGCGGGCTCTGCAGCCCTTCGAGCTGCCCGATGATTGTATTGAGCTTCTGCTGGACCGTCCGCGACTTATGCTCCTCCCCGCGCAGTGAGAGGTACCGCACGGCCTTGCCCAGGCACTCGGCGGCCACCAGCAGATAGCCGGAGGACTGCGCCAGCTCGGCTGCGTCGATCAGCGCGTTCGGGTCCTTCTGCATCGCTGCCTTCGCCATCGCCGTCATCACAGCGCCTTCGGGCCCCTCGAAGGACTCAGTGAGCCGGGCCAGCGGTTCAAAGCACCGCTCATCCCCCAGCCGTCCTGCCAGTTCATAGGCGACGGCGGCCAGCACGGTCATGCCGTCAGTCACGGCCTGCTTCGCCAGCACATGCAGTTCCTCGATGCTCCGGGCAGCGCCCTGGAACAGCGCGTTCGCCGCGACCACGTGCACCTTGCCGAGGAGCTGCGCCTGGCGGGTGCCGATACTTGCGCCGGCCTCGAACTCAGTGGCGTACACCTTGGCGCGCGTGGTGTCCCCCACCATGGTGCACGCAAACGCCGCGAGCCCCAGGGCCATCGGCATGAGTTGGTTGGAATCGGACTCCCGCAGGCCCTCCACGCCGAGGATCAACGCGGTGCGGGCACTTCCCATGAGACCCTTGCGCAGCGCGATGAGCCCCTCGGATAGCTCCGTGATGCCGGTGAAGGACGAGGGGCCGCTGGCTTTGCTGCGCACCAGTGTGTCCAGCAGTTCCTCGATCTCGTCCCAGAGCCCGGCGTGGGCCATCGAGACAAAGTGGCGGGTGATGACAAATTCCGAGTGTCCCAGGAACTTGTGCCCATGGGCCGCGATGATCTGCAGGGCTTCGTTCGTGGCCTCGGTGCCCTCGATCGATTTGCCGATTGAACCGAGAGCCTCCCCGAGCAGGCTGAGGGCGGCGAGCCGAACCTCGTCGGTGCAGTACGGGTCCGCGAGGACCACCCGGAGGATCTTCTCGGACTCCTGAAACCTGCCCTCGTAATTCAGCACGTAACTCTCCAGGATTCGGTACCCGTTCCGGGAGATGGCAAGCCCAACCTTTGCCTCCGGGCTGTCCGGAGGGGCTTCAGCGGCGATCCGGTCAACGATCCGTTTCCATCGGATGATATCGGCACGGATTGTCTCAGGGGCGTTCGGCCCATGGACCCGCAGTGCTACGGACAGCAGCAACGCTTCCTTCGCCAGGGTGAAGCTCTCGCACTGATCGAGCACTTCATCGACAATCTCGCGCGCGTACGGCAGATTTCCGCGGGTGGTCTGTGCGCGTGCAATCTCCACGAGCGCGTTGCCGCGGAGCTTC
This sequence comes from Arthrobacter vasquezii, assembly GCF_029455255.1. NCBI lineage: Bacteria > Bacillati > Actinomycetota > Actinomycetes > Micrococcales > Micrococcaceae > Arthrobacter > Arthrobacter vasquezii. The sequence goes on from NZ_JAROKN010000049.1 coordinate 14,231, forward strand.
GGTTCGTGCACGGCACGGGCAGCGCGCAGGGCGAACTCGGAATCGTGCAGGCGGTTGGCCACCACCGCCGCCCGCAGCAGCGTCTTGTCATCCGGCGGCAGCCCGCAGTCCAGCCCCCACGCCACAAAACGCAGGAAGCCGTCAGCCGTACTGGAATCGTGGTCCAGAACCTCGAGCACCTTCCGGCGGATGGTCAGGCTGCGGCCGGCGGGCACGTCCTGACGAATCACTTCACCGTAGAGCGGATGGCTGAGGGTCACCAGCCGGTCCCTGCCTCCTTCCACGGCGATGAGGCCGTCCTCCTGCAGCGCGGTGACGGCCGGCCGGTCCGTGCAGTGAACCAGCGCGTCCAGCGGCATGGGTTCGGCGAGCGCCAGCGTCTCCAGCACGGACAGCTCTTCCGGCGTCCGGCGCCGGAAGCGAACCTTGATCAGGTCAACGAGGCTCACGTCCAGCGGCGGCGCCGGGCCGACCAGGCGCCACACCTTGTTCCGCACGCCCAGGTAGCCTGAGCGTTTTCCCTGGCGCAGCAGGGCCAGCAGGAACATGGGATTTCCGCCGGACGTCTGCGCGAGGGTGGCGCTGACGCTGGACAGCACGTCGCCGCCCAGTTCACGCCGGCACAGCTCATGCACCTCGGGCGCACCGAGCGGCCTCACGTGGTACCGGCGCAGCAGCCCGTCCTGGTGCAGGGACCCAAATTCCGACGACGGATTGGGCGCCGTGCGTGCCAGCGCCAGGACGCGTGCCCGCCGGCCTGCGATGAGCTGGGAGAGCAGCACGCTGGTGTTGTCGTCCAGTTCGTGGGAATCGTCCACGAGGAACAGCGGCATTTTCTTCTTCTGGCCGTTGCTGCTGGATTCCAGGTGCGCCATGATGCTGCGGTACACGGCTACGGAGGAGCCGACGTCGTTAATGGACAGCGAATGCAGGTACGGTGAGAGCGCTCCGAAGGGCACCTTCCGCAGGGAGGGGCTCGCAGAGATGGGAAGCACGGCAACGCTGCCGTCCAGTTCCCTCGCCACGGTCCGCGCCAGCGCTGTCTTCCCCACGCCGGCCTCGCCAACGAGGATGGCCCCCAGGTACTGGGATCCGGACAGCACAGAGGCGATTTCTTCGACCAGGTCTTCGCGGCCAATCAGATCCTGGCCGCCGTCGGTGTGTTCCCCCATAAGCCGCCTATTCCAGGAGCAGAGCCAGCTGGCTACGCGATGACACCCCGAGTTTCGAGTAGAGCCGATAGACGTGGCCTTCAATGGTCCGTACGGAAACGCACATAACTTGAGCTATATCACGGTTGGTTCGGCCCTGCGCTACCAGCACGGCAATGCTACGTTCGCGGTCCGTGAGCGATTCGAGTGCGCCCCGTCTGCCGGCAACCCCGGGAGCGCCGACGTCGCGAAGCACCTTTCCGGCGGCGGCCACAGTGACCTGGTCGCCACTTTCCTGGGCAAGCTCGGCCGCCAGCCTCGCTGCATCGGCGGCCAGCCGGCAGTTCCCGAGTTCCGCGGCCTTCTGCGCGGCGAGCATCAGCTGGTGGGTGTCCTTCGAAGCGATCCCCTTCCCATACAAGGCGCAGACTTCAGCGAACGGTCCCTGCGAGGCGAGTGCGGAAGACACCAGCCTGTCCGCTACTGAACCGAGGCCCAGCTGGACGCTCTGGCACAGGAACAACAGCTCGTGACCGTGATTGCCCAGGGCGCGGTCTTCATCGGCGAGCTGCAGCATCCGCTCGGCCACCTCGGCCGGTGCATGCGTGGCGGTCGTGGCCAGTCTCATGAAGTACTCAACGCCGCGTGAAGAGTGCCAGGACAACCGCTCCGGCCGGTGGTCGGCTCGTTCCAGGTGTTCCAGCGAGGCGCGGGCCTCCCCCACCAGAGCGTAGGCATAGGCGGAAGCCGCCTCGGCCACGGGAAGGGCGTGCTGCCGGTCGTGGACCCGCATCTGACTGAGCGCGGGGAGCAGCTTGTCGAGCGCTTCGGAGCCGCGGCCCCCGTACGCGAGCAGGCAGCCTTCGGCGAACTCCGACGCCGAGCCGTCATAGGCGCTCTCCTTGCCGTGGTTCGACGGGGAGGCGGCCATGGCAAGGCACTCGCTCCAGCGACCGGAGACCACGAGCAACTTGAAAACCCGAGCCATCGCAGCTTCCTGCAGCAGGGAGTCCGTGCTGGTGTCCAACAGTCGGGCGACGATGGTTGAGGCCAACCGGACGCCGTCGTCCTGGCGACCGGTCATGGCCAGCGCCTCAGCCAGCCACCCCAGGAGTGCGGGGTTCTGCTGTTCAGCTGCGTGGTCGGTCAGCAGGTGGCCGAAGCTCTCCAGCAGCTCCGCGTAGCGGCCGCTGTAGCCGGCGAGTTCGGCTTCGAGTTCGTCCACATCCCGAATGAGGCCGTTCAGGTCCGCGGAGACCGCCTCCGCTGCAAGCCGTTGCCGGACCTCCCGGAGGAGAGGTTCGGCTTCGGCATACCGGCTGGGATTTTTCATGAGCAGGCGGCACTGCAGCAGCCTGATGTCCAGCCAATCCTCAAAGTGCGGTTCGGCGTGGGTCTCGAGGAGCTGGTCAAGGACGGTCAGGCCGCCGGCGAAGTCGGCCTCGACGCCCATCGCCCTGGCTTCCTCGATTACCGCCTGGGATAGCGCGGAGTAATTGGGGATGGCGTGGATGAAGCGGAGCGCCAGCACTCCCTGGCGGTGCCGGTTAGCGAGGCGGGCGGCGTTGATCAGGTTTTCGGCCGGGATGTCAGCGCCGGATTCAATGCACCAGGAGGCGAAGGTCATGCGGGCAAGCGCGGGGATGTCCCACTCCTGCGCTTCCACTGCGAGCGCGCGCATCAATTCACGGCCGCGGCCCAGCGGAACCTGGGTGCGGACCACCTCGCTGACAAGACCATTTGCAATCCTCACCAGCGGCACCTCTGTCCGCTCAACGCGGATGGCCCGTGTGATCTGCAAGGCGTCAACGGCTGAGGAGGGGACAAAGCGGAGCAGGAGGTCCAGTGGAATCGCTCCCACTACGGAGATCAGCTCGATCGCCTCGCGCTGCTCCGGGGGCAACCGGCGCAGGCGGACCATGATCCAGTCCGTCATTGACCGCCGCGTCTTCGGTGCGGATAGCGGCTTGGCCACCCACACGCCGTCGCGCTCCAGCATTTCGCCGGAGTCCACCTGTTCGCGGGTGAGCGCCTGGAGGAAGAGCGGGTTACCGCCAGTGATTTGCCACATGCTTGCCGCGGCGGCCCGGGACACCGGTGCGTCAAGGGCTGCGGAGAGCAGCCTGGTGGTGGAGGCCAGGTCCAGCGGGTCGAGGTCGATCCGCCGCAGCGCGCCGTCCTTCCAGAGGTCGCAGAACTCCTCCGGGGAGGCGTCGATGGACTGGCAGATGGCAATGAGCTTGACCGCGTTGACGCGCACCAGGTGGGCCAGCGCCATGGCGGAGGAGGAGTCGAGTTCCTCGAGGTTATCGGCGAGGATGAGGGTCTGCCGGCCGTCGTCCCGCTGCGCATAGAGTTCCTGTAATCCGCGCAGCAGCATCAGGGGGTTGTCCACAATGGCGTCGTCGAGATCGCTGAGGACAAAGCTGAGGGCCCCATAGGGCATCTTTGATGCGAGTGCCGAACCGCGGACGTACACGAGTTCAAACGAGTCATCGAGCTGGCGCGCCATGCGCTGTGCCAGCGCGGTCTTTCCCACTCCGGATGGACCGGTGACAATCACTCCCCGGCTGCTGCTGTCCAACAGGGCGTCCCGGACGTCCTCCAGTTCCGTGTCCCGGCCTACGAGGGGCCACTCGCCGTGAACGTTCAACATTCTGGGATCCCGGCGCTTTGGAAGCTTTCGCCTGGTGGCCATACAGTATCGACCGGCGGTGCTGACAAATCATCGTCAGCACCGGACATCACTAGTTCATTCATCAGTCCGCCCCAACACGTCATGCGCTAGGCCAATAGACTACGCCCGATCATCCGATGCCGCACCCATTGTTTCCTTGATTTATCAACTATGTGTACCAACCGCGCACAGGCACAAAAAAGGGACCGACGTTGGGATGGGGGTGGCCCAGTCTCAGAGGCCGCCCAACGTCGGCCCCCGCTTTTGGGGCCATCAGGCCATACAGTCCTGTTCGGAACTGCTCATCCAGTTTACCGCTATTTTCCCGCAGAATGAAACTTCTGCTGGGTGGTCAGCAAACCGTCCAGTACAACGCTTTCGACGGCGTCAGCCGCCTCCTCCAGCAGGATCGGGAGGTCCTTCTTTTCGGTGGAGCTGAAGTCGCGGAGCACATAGTCCGCGGCTTCCTGCCGGCCCGGCGGACGGCCTACGCCCACGCGGATCCGCAGGTAGTCCTTGGTGCCGAGCGCCTTGCTCATATCCCGCAGTCCGTTGTGGCCGCCTTCTCCTCCGCCGATCTTGAGCTTGATCGTGTTGAAGGGGATGTCGATCTCATCGTGGACCGCCACCACGTGGTCCGGCTCGATCCCGTAGAACTTCGCCAGCTGCGAAATGGGCCCGCCGGTGAGGTTCATGTAGGTGAGCGGCTTGGCAAGGATCAGCTTCGGCCCGCCTATTCCCAGCCGGCCCTCGAGTACGACGGCGCGTGCCTTGGAAGTGCCGAACTTGCCACCCAGCCGCGCACCCAGCACGTCGAGGACCATCTGGCCCACATTGTGCCGGTTGCCGGAATAGCCGGGCCCGGGATTCCCGAGCCCGGCTATCAGCCAGGTGTTGTCAGGCACTGGTGGGTGCTTAGGACTCTTCGGTGGCCGGAACCACATCGCCGGTGGCTTCCTCAGCGGAGGCGTCGCCGCCGTCGGAGTCAACGCCGGTCTCGGTGGCGGTCTCGCCGAGGTCTTCAACAACCGGTGAGGAGACGTTGATGATCAGGGTCTCTGCTTCAGTGAGCAGGGTGACGCCCTTGGGGAGGCGGATGTCCGAGGCGTAGACGTGGTCGCCCACGCCGTGGCCGTCGAGGTTGACGGTGAGGGACTCGGGCAGGTGGGTTGCCTCAGCCTCAACGGTGACGGTGGTCTGCTCGAGGTTGGTGACAACGCCCGGCTTGGGCTCGCCCTCAACGTGGATGTTGACCTCAACAGTGACCTTCTCGCCGCGGCGGACGGTCAGCAGGTCAAGGTGCTCCACGATGCGCTTGAGGGTGTTGCGCTGCACATCCTTGGCGAGGGCGAGGTGCTCTTCGCCGTCAACGTCCACGCTCAGCAGGGCGTTGGCGTGGCGGACTGCCAGGGTGGTTGCCTTGCCGGGCAGCAGGATGTGGATGGGGTCTGCGCCGTGGCCGTAGATGACGGCGGGGATCTTGTTGGCGCGGCGTGCCTGGCGGGCAGCGCCCTTACCGAAATCGGTGCGCAGTTCTGCGACGAGCTTCTGCTCGGACATGATGTCTCCTGAGGTTAGGTTCTTGAGGTTGTACCGAGCGATCCAACGAAGCCCGGCCACCCTCCCCTTACGCGAACATGCGCGTTGTCAGGAAAGCCGCCAGCCACCGTCGATAACGGAACATGCCCTGGAATCAGAGCAGGCGTTCCCTCGCCTAGGCATCAACGGTCAATCGTACAGCATGCCGGCACTGGCCGCGCTCTTCCGCGGAGATACCGGCACCGCTAGGCTGGTGCTCGGAGAGCCGGGAAACCTATGAACGCACCAGCACAACCTGTCATTGAGGCCCGCAGCCTGGTGAAGGACTTCGGCCGCACCCGGGCTCTGGATGGCCTCGATCTCACGGTGGCGCCCGGCGAGGTGCACGGGTTTTTAGGGCCGAATGGAGCGGGCAAATCCACCACGCTGAGGATCCTGCTGGGGCTCATCCGTCCCACTGCCGGCGCCGTCCGGGTCTTCGGGCTCGCCCCCTGGGCTGATCCCGTGAAAGCGCACCAGGACATCGCGTACGTGCCCGGTGATGTAAGCCTCTGGCCCAACCTGACGGGCGGTGAAGTTCTTGATCTGCTCACTGGGCTTCGCGGCGGTGCCGATGAGAAGCTGCGCCGCGAGCTTATCGAGGAGTTCGAGTTCGACCCGCGGAAGAAGACGCGGACCTACTCGAAAGGCAACCGGCAGAAGGTAGCGCTGATAGCGGCATTCGCCCGCCCTGCCCGCCTATACCTGCTGGATGAGCCGAGCGCGGGCCTGGATCCGCTCATGGATGCCGTGTTCCGCCGCCAGGTTGAGCGTGTCAGCCGGGACGGCGCCACGGTTCTGCTGTCCAGCCACATCCTGAGCGAGGTGGAACAGCTGTGTGACCGCGTGACCATCATCCGCTGGGGAACGGCGGTGGAATCGGGCACGCTGGGCGAACTCCGGCATCTCCATCGCACCCATTTCCGGGTCACGGGGCTGGCAGATCCCCTCCGGCTGGCTGCGTTGCCCGGTGTCCACAATGTCAGCGTGGGCACCAGTGCGGTGGAGTTCGACGCCGACTCCGCGGACATCGCTGCCGTCCTGGCCGGCATTGCTGAGCCGGGGATCAGCAGCCTCTCGGTGACCCCGCCATCCCTGGAGTCCCTGTTCCTGCGCCACTACAGTAACGACAGCACCAACAGCGGCAACAACAGCCCGGCTACTACAAACAGCACCGACAGCGGGGCCGTGTGATGTCCGGCGTGCTGCGGCTGGTCCTGTTCCAGGCCCGGCGTGATCGCGTGACGCTGCCGATCTGGATCGCGGGCATCGCTCTACTCGGCTTTGCCACGTCCACCGCCGTGGCCACGCAGTTCGCGGATGAGGCATCGCGGGCGGCGATCGTCCAGCTGGCGGCGTCCAATCCGGCGTTCCTCTTCCTTCGCGGTCTGCCGGCTGGAACCGGGGTAGGCGCGGTGGTGTTCTTTCAGGGGTATGCCTTCACGGCGGTCCTGGCAGGCCTCATGAGCACGTTCCTGGTGGTGCGGCATACGCGTGCGGATGAAGAGCTTGGGCGGGCCGAACTTCGAGGGAGCGACCATGCACCGCGTTTCAGCGATCGGTGCAAACTTCCAAGGTGCCGAAATGGAGGGTGCAGACTTTGACGGTGCAGACCTTCGGGGTGCGAACCTGTTCGACACAACCCT
>NZ_JAROKN010000004.1:0-142208 GCF_029455255.1 Arthrobacter vasquezii
CGCTCGGCGTTTGCTCCGGTCGAGGAGCCGCCACCGCGCGGGGTCTCCCGCTGGGCCAGCAGGGCGGCGCGGGTGCGTGGGTCGACTTTCTCTGCAACATCGCCGATGAGCTTGCCCACCAGCGGGGACGTGGCGGAAACGTTCTCGAACCCCACGTTCACACCGGCGGCCTTCATGAGCTTCTGCACCTCACCCTTTTGCTCGGGAAGGGTGATGGTCACAACGGTGCCGTCGGAACCGGCGCGGGCCGTGCGGCCGGAACGGTGCAGGTAAGCCTTGTGCTCTGTGGGCGGGTCAACGTGGACCACGAGCTCGACGTCATCCACGTGGACGCCGCGCGCTGCGACGTCGGTGGCAACGAGAACCCGCACATCTCCGGTGGAGAACTCGGCCAGGTTGCGGTCACGCGCATTCTGGGACAGGTTGCCGTGCAGATCGACAGCGGGGATGCCGGCGTCGGTCAGGGTCTTGGCAAGCTTGCGGGCGTGGTGCTTGGTGCGCATGAACAGTACGCGCTTGCCCGTACCGGAGGCCAGCTGCACAATGAGCTGCTTCTTCTGGGTCTGATCCCCGATCAGCAGCACATGATGCTCCATAGTGGTGACCGAAGCCTGCGTGGTGTCCACGGAGTGGGTCAGCGGGTTCGACAGGTAGCGCTGCACGATCTTGTCCACACCGTTGTCCAGCGTGGCCGAGAACAACATGCGCTGACCCTCGGTGGGCGTGGTGTCGAGGATCCGCTTCACGACGGGCAGGAAGCCGAGGTCAGCCATGTGGTCGGCTTCGTCAAGCACGGTGATTTCGACCGACTCGAGTGTGACCAGCTTCTGGCGCATCAGGTCTTCAAGCCGGCCTGGGCAGGCAATGACAATGTCGACGCCGGCACGCAGCGCCTTCTCCTGACGCGCCTGCGATACGCCGCCGTAAATGACGGTGGTGTTCAGGCCGAGCTCACTGGCGAGTGGCTCAACGGTGGCGTTGATCTGGGTGGCGAGTTCACGGGTGGGAGCAAGGATCAGCGCAAGGGGGCGTCCGGGCTTGCGGCGGTAGGCCGCCTCGCGCTCGGCCAGGCGTGACACCATGGGCAACGCGAAGGCCAGGGTTTTGCCCGAGCCGGTGCGGCCGCGGCCAAGGACGTCCCGGCCCGCGAGGGTGTCGGGGAGGGTCTTGACCTGAATGGGGAATGGTTCGGTGATTCCCTGCTCGGTGAGGGAACGGACCAGCGCTGTGGGCACGCCAAGCGCAGCAAAGGTAGTCATGTAAAGTACACGAACTTTCTTCTCATCTTCCCTGCGCACCGGTTGGTGCCCAGAGTCCGCCGAAGGAAAGTCAGACAGTGTCAACCGCTCTCACGATCTTGGGAGATAGCGCGGGACAAAAGAATGCGTTCATCGACGCAGGCTGCGGCTGAAGGAACCCGGAAATCTCCAGGAACAAGCTCCGGATGCCGCAAGCAAGTGGAACCAGTCTATCAGTGGTGAGGTTGCGGTCCCGACGACGGTTCGTGAGGATGGGGTCTGTGTGAGCAAGCCCACCATGCCTGCTCACCGACACACCTCGTCATCCACGCAGGAGGAACCATGTCCACCGCCGCCGCTATTCGCTCACATGCTGCAGATTTGTCCGGGGAAGTGACGGAGCTACGCCATCGGCTGCATCAGGAGCCGGAGATCGGACTGCACCTCCCGCGGACGCAGGAAAAGGTGCTGGAAGCGCTCGATGGACTGCCCTACGAGGTAAGCATGGGCAGGGATACGACGTCGGTGACGGCTGTCCTGCGCGGAACGGCGCGGTCGTCGGCCTCCCGGAAGCCGGTGGTATTGCTGCGCGGTGACATGGACGCGCTTCCGGTCCAGGAGCAGACCGGTGCGCCCTACGCGTCGCGCATCGATGGCGCGATGCATGCTTGCGGGCATGATCTGCATACCGCAATGCTCGCCGGAGCCGCGCGGATCCTTGCCGACCGACGTGACCAACTGGCCGGCGACGTCGTCCTGATGTTCCAGCCGGGCGAAGAGGGTTTCGACGGTGCAGGGGTGATGATCCGCGAGGGTGTGCTTGAGGCAGCCGGGCGGCGGCCCGATGCTGCGTATGGCATCCATGTGGTGTCCTCACTGCTGCCCAACGGCCTCTTTGCCAGCAGGCCTGGAACGTTGATGTCAGCATCGGATGGGTTGTATGTGACCGTCCACGGCGCCGGCGGTCATGGGTCAGCGCCCCACCGCGCGAAGGATCCGGTCACCGTTGCGGCGGAGATCGTGACCAGCCTCCAGACGATGATCACCCGCCAGTTCGACATGTTCGATCCCGCGGTACTGACCGTTGGCCTGCTGCACGCCGGAACCAAGCGCAACGTCATCCCCGAATCCGCGCGCATCGAAGCGACGATCCGGACGTTCTCCGAGCAGAACCGGGAGCTGATGCGCACCGCCATCCCCCGGCTGGTGAACGGCATTGCCGAGGCGCACGGGCTTCACGCGACCGTCGAGTATGAAACGGAGTACCCGCTGACCGTGACGGACGCCGGCGAGACCTCGAACATCGAGAAGCACGTCCGCGACCTCTTCGGCGACGAACGGTACACGCAGATGGTGAACCCGCTCAGCGGCTCCGAGGATTTCTCCCGGGTGCTCGCCGCCGTGCCCGGAAGCTTCGTTTTCCTGTCCGCGGTTCAACCCGGTGTGGACCCGGCGGGTACCGCCTTCAATCACTCTCCCTACGCGGCCTTCGATGACAGCATCCTGGCTGACGGCACCGCGCTCTATGCGCAGCTGGCGATGGCGCGGATCGCCGAGTTGTCCGGCGCCTGACCCGGCGGCACTACCCAGCGGAACCATCCAGCGGCATCGCCGGCTTTGCGGGCCTCGTTACGCTTGTACCGATGAGCACGCGCCCTGAACCCCAGCCCTTCTCCACCCAACCGGTCTCCTTCGTCCGCCGAGGCTCCCGCCTGCAGGGCCGCCGTCGTGATGCCTGGGCTGAACTGTCCGAGGGCCTGGTGGTGGATGTGCCCCGGAACACTGCAGCGGACACGTCCGTGGATCCTGCCTGGGAGTACGACGCCGCTGCCTCCTTTGGCCGCGACGCCCCGCTGGTGGTGGAGGTCGGGTCAGGACTCGGAGAAGCGGTGGCGGCCGCCGCGACGGCCGATCCCGACCGCAACTTTCTAGCGCTCGAGGTTTACAAGCCGGGGCTCGCCCAGACCCTGCTGCGCATCGATCAGGGCGGGCTCACCAACGTCCGCGTTGCGCAGGTGAACGCGGCAGAGGCTCTGGCCACCATGATCCGCCCGGCCTCGGTTGCTGAACTGTGGGTGTTTTTCCCGGACCCCTGGCACAAGACCCGCCATCACAAGCGCCGGCTGGTGAAAGACTCCTTTGTTGCGCTCGCCGGCCGTGTGCTGTCACCGGGCGGCATTCTGCGCCTCGCAACCGACTGGTCCGACTACGCAGTGCAGATGCGCGCGGCCGCCGATGACTCACCGCTTTTCGAGAACCTGCACGACGGCGAACGCGCCGGCTCCGACAGCCCGCTCACCCAGATCTGGGCCAGCGGTGTAGAGCACGAGGTCGGCGGAACGCCCCGCCGCGAGGGGCGCGAACCAGCCGGGACGGCTTCCGCCCAGGAAGGCGAAGACTCGATCGGCGGCTGGGCGCCGCGATTCGATGGCCGCATCCTGACGAGCTTCGAGAACAAGGCCCACGACGCCGGCCGCTCGATCTTCGACCTGGCGTACCGCCGGGTCCGGTAGCGCTGCGTCAGGCGCGGACGTCGGAAAGGTGATGGACGACGTCGTGCAGCCCGTACTGGGCAAGGGTTTCCACGGTGAAGCGCGAGCCGTTGCTGCGGCGCCCAACCCGGTCCCATTCACGAACTGACTCCAACAGGGCTGCGTAGGCCTCCCCCGCTGCCGCCAGCTCGCCCGCTACGCGGCCCGGATCCTCCGCCGCATAGTTCTTCTCCCGGGCAGTGCGGTCCTGGTCCCAGTCCTCGAAAATGGGATCTTCCTGCGCCAGCATCAGCTCGGTGCGCTCCCTGAACAGGACGTAGACATCCCGGACGTGAGCAGCATACTCAAGCATTGACCAGGTGCCCTCATCCGGGCGGTCCCGCACGTCAGCCCTGCCAAGCGCCTTCCGCCACCGCGGCAGGTCCAGCCTGTGTTTTCCCGCGATGCTTTCGGACGGATAGTCCGACGCGTCGAAGCCGCACTGGGGGCAGGGACGCTCGAGCACCCAGGTCCAGTCTTTGGTATCCGGTTCAATCGCCATAGGAGGAAGCGTATCCAGACCTACCCCTTCGCCTGCATCCTGTGACGGTGAATTGCACCTTGCCTCTTGCGACAAACAGGTTTGTGCCGCAAAGTAGTTTGCGTGAACTCGCGAAAGAAGCTCAGTGACGGCGCACACCAGGCCGACGACGAACGCCCCCTGGACCTGAACGCCGCGCTCAACGTAGTTGAGGCCGCAGAAAGGCGTGCACGACGGGAACTGCGTGGCAACGGTGCGTGGGTGTATCTCCTGTGGGCCCTCACCTGGCTCAGCGGGTTCGGCACCCTGCATGGCTCCCGCAACGGCTGGATTCCTCTCGAACCCGAAACCGCGCTCACGCTCTTCGGCTTGCTCGTTGCCGCCGGTGTAGCGGTGACCATCGTGATTTTCGGCCGTCAAGGCCGGGGTATCCGCGGGCACTCACGCTTCACGGGAGGCTTCTATGCGCTCGCCTGGATTTTGGGGTTCATAGTCATGGGGGCATTGAGCGGCACGATCGGGATGGCAGTGGACGACTTCTGGCTCCGGGGGATGCTCATCAATGGCATCGCCATCCTGATTGTCGGCCTGCTGTACATCACGGGTGGCACCACCTTCAACGACGTGGTGCAGGTGGTCATGGGCGTCTGGTTCCTCGTGGTGGATATCGCGTCGATCATCGCCGGACCGGAACATTTCCTCACCGTGTTCTTCATTTTCGGTTCCGGCGGCTTCTTTGTGGGGGCCGTAGTACAGGCGCTCCGTCAGCGCCGGAGGCCGACGCATGCCTGAGCTCGACCCCGTGATCCATGCCGAGTCGCGGTTGCGGGCCATCACCACGCTGAACGAAGTCGGCGAGCGCAACCGCATCGCCTTCACCAAGCTGCAGAAGATCCTCGACATGACGGCCGGCAATCTCTCAACCCATCTGCGCAAGCTCGAAGACGCCGGCTATATCACCGTTTCCAAGACCATCGAGGGCCGCACCCCGGCAACCTACGTGGCCATCACCCCGGCGGGGACCGCCGCCTACGCCGCCTACCGCCTGGCACTACATCAACTCCTCACCACCGAACTTACGGAGAAGTCATGACCTCACCAGCAGCACTGGTACAGCGCCATCCGACTACGACGGCGCCGCTCGCCTCTGCGGAGGCAGTCACCAAATCCTTCGGAAGGACCGCTGCGCTCACCGGAGTGAGCCTGCAGATCCACCCTGGCGAATCTGTGGGGCTTCTTGGCCCGAACGGTGCCGGCAAGTCAACCCTGATCGGGCTGCTGTCAGGGCTCCGGCGGCCTGACTCGGGAACCGTCCGGCTATTCGGAGAGAACCCTTCCCATCCCCGCACGCGCTTACGGCTCGGCATCACTCCGCAGGCCACTGCGGTTCCGCAGAACCTGACAGTCCATGAAGCCGTGCAGTTTGTCGCACGACATTACCCGGACCCCATTCCGTCCGCACAGCTGCTGAAGGATTTTGGGCTGGTGGAGGCGGAACGGAAGCAGTGCGGCGGCCTCTCCGGCGGCCAGCAGCGGCGCCTGCTGGTAGCGCTGGCACTTGTGGGAAGGCCGGAATTGGTCATCCTCGATGAACCAACCACCGGTCTGGACGTGGACGCACGCGAGACGCTGTGGAGCCAACTTCGCACTTACCGCAGTTCCGGCGGCACGCTGCTCATCACCAGCCATTACCTCGAGGAGATTCAGGCCCTCTCCAGCCGGGTAGTGGTGATCGACCGGGGCACGGTCATTGCTGACGGAACGGTGGATGACATCCGCAGCCGGGTGGCAGTCAGCAAGGTGTCCTTCCTAACGGACCTGCCCGCGTCGTCGTTCCTGTGCCTCCCGGGCACGGTGGACGTCACGGTCGCTGACACCGGACGCACCACCGTGGTAACCCAGGACGCCGACGCCACAGTCCGGCAGCTGGTTCAGGACGGGTTGCCGTTCTCACAGCTTGAGGTCCATGGGGCAACCCTCGAAGAAGCCTTCCTTTCCCTCACCGCCAAGGAGCAGCAATGAGCACCGTCACAGGACCTGACGCCGCGGCTCGTCACAACACCGCGACGGCACACACTGCGCCGTCCCAGCTTTCACTGATCCGCACGCATACGAAAGCACAGCTCCTTGAGCAGCTGCGCATTCCGGTCGCGGTGATCTCCTCGGTGGTATTTCCGGCACTGGTGCTGATGTTTTTCGTGGTGCCGCAGCCGGCGGTGACTGCCGATCCGATGGCCTCGCTGGAATCGATAGCGCAGCTTGGCGTGTTCGGTGTGATGAGCGCGTTCCTGTTCAACTACGGAGTCGGAGTGGCGGAGGACCGCGCCAACCCGTGGAGCAGCTATGTCCGCTCACTCCCGGTGGGAGCGCTGCCTGGAATCCTGGGGAGAGCGGTGACCGGAATGCTGTTTGCGTTCATGTCGCTGCTGCCGGTCCTGATTCTGGGCGCCTTGCTCACCTCCGCACCGGACGCCTTCACCAGCGGCGACCTGCCCTGGTGGCGCGTTCCCTTCGCTGTAGCGGTGTGGCTGCTGTGCGGGCTGCCGTTCCTGGCGCTTGGGCTGTTCATCGGGCACCTGTGCACCTCGAAGGTAGCCGTTGCGGTGACGCAGGTGGTGTTCTTCCCACTGGCCTTTGCGGGCGGCATGATGCTCCCACCGCTGATGTTCCCTGAGTGGCTCAACACGCTTTCGCTGTTCCTCCCCTCGCGTGCCGCACGGGACCTGTCCGTCTTCGCGCTCACCGGTGAGGGGCTGCACTCGACCACCGTCGTCTGCCTGCTGGCGTGGCTGCTCGTACTGGGAGCGGCAGCGCTCTGGGCTGCGCGGCGCGATCAGGGCCGCCGCTTCCGCTGACCCCTTCGCGTTCCTGTCCCTCCGCTCAGTCGAACGACGACGACGGCAGGTCCCGCTCCCCCGCAGCCATCGCATCCACAATCCGCCGCGCAACCGCATCCGGGTCCTTGCCCTGCGGCAGGCGGGGTGCCTGGCCATCGATTGGACGGGTAGCGAGGCCGGTCTCGGTATGGGGTGGCCGCACGTCCAGCACACGGACACCGCTGCGGCGCAGTTCGAGAGCGGCTGCCTTCCCGAAGGCACTCAGGGCTGCTTTGCTGGCCGAGTACGCCGCCATTCCTGCGGTGGGACTATCGGCGACGACGGCGCTGATCTGAACCACCTGCCCGCCCTTCTCCAGGCGCGGAAGCACTGCCCGCAGAAGCCGGGCATAGCCTACGAAGTTGGTGAGGAGCAGCTCATCCAGGGTGTCGTCGTCGAGCTCCGCCAAGGCGCCGAACGCAACCACACCGGCGGCGTACACCACGCCGTCCAGCGGTTGGCCGTCAAGCGCATCGACGATGCCGGCCGGACCGCCGGGCAGCGTGAGGTCAGCGGCGATGGACTGAGCGCCAAGCCGGCCAGCGAGCGCACCGAGTTTCTCCTGGTCCCTGCCGCTGAGCGTCAGTTCAGCTCCCCTGGAGCTCAGCTCCCCCGCGATGCGCGAGCCGAGCTCACCCGTTGCGCCGACCACCAGGAACTGTTTGCCGCTGATTCCGTTGCCATTGAGATCATCCATTGCCTGAGCCTAACAACCGGCCCTGACGGTTCCCCCTGAAGTGCCCGGGCTGTCAGGCGGAACCTGGACGGTTTCCCTGCACCCGACCCTTCAGCTGGCGGAGTTCCTGCTCGGCAGCTTCGCGTGCTTCCAGCTCATCGAAGGCGTCTTCGAGCTTCCCGGAAGTTGGGTCTGACCAGGCGAGTTCTTCCTGCGCAGCCTGCCGGTGCCTCAGCCGCCGGGCTTCCTGCTCCGCCTCGCGGGCAGCGCGGGCGGTTTCCATACTGTTGCCTGCGGAGGACGAGACTGCTCCCCGAACGTCCAGCGCTGCCTGGGTTGCACCGTGCTGAGCCTTCAGGGATTCGTAGCGCACCGCGTTGTCCTGCAGGGAGGTTTCAAGCCAGTACAGGTCTGACTCCAGCGAGCGGAACTGCTGATCGACGTCGTCGCGTTGGCGGGTCAGTGTCTCGAGTCTCTTCTGGATTTCCAGGGCGCGGCGCAGGGCTGACCGGGCGGCGTCGTCATTGTTGTTCGCGACCGCCCGTTCCGCTTCCCGGTTGCACGCATCGAGATCTGCAGCTGCTTGCCGGGCAAGGGTATCCACGCGATGGCGGACTGCGGCGAGGTCAGCGACGCTGCGGCGCGCGCGGTCGAGGTTCTCTTCCTGTTGGCGCTGCGATTCGCCGAGGGCGGTGATGGGATCGCCCGGTTCAACGGCGTTTCGGCGTGAGGCGATGATGCGTGAGATGCGGCGTCGGACGGACACTGGCGCTAGGCCCGCCGGGTGCCGGTGCCGTAGGCGGCGTTCCAGGTCTTCAGCGCGCCGATCTCCATGGTGAGGCGGGAGGTGGCCCGCTCCAGCTGCCTGCTGCCGGTTTCCTGGTGTACCTCCAGCAAGGTACGGCGCAGCTGGGCCGACAGTTCGCACAGGGAGTTGACCTGCTCTCCGATGCTGTTCGCGAGGTCCTCGCGCAGCGCGCGGTTAGGTTCACGCTCAGCAAGTGCTATGCGTTCGCAGAGTACTGCCTCGGCGCGCGTGAGGTCATCCGCCGTTGCCGCCAGATCACCCGTCGGAGACCCTTGCGCGATGGCGGCGGCAACTGAACGGCGCGTGGCGCCAGTGGAACGCTCCAGCTGGAGCCGGAGCCTTGCGAGCTCCCGCGCCGAAGCGTCCGTGGAAAAGGAACGCAGCCGGCTGGAGCCGCGCTCGATCCGGCGACGGAGAATTCCTGAGCGACGGATGCGGCGCACAATCAACCAGGTTCCGGTTGCAGCGCCAATCGCGAGGATTCCCAGGACGGCACCCCCGAAGAGGAGAAGCTGGAGAACACCCTCCAGCAGGAATTCCGCGGCGTCAACGAACTCTGATTCAGGCATGTATCTAAGTGTGCCGTGGAATTGCAGGTTGCGCCACGTGGGAAGCACCGGAGCGGTCAGCGGGTTGGCTCGCCGCGCCAGATCATCAGTGCCTGGCTGCGCGGGCGGGGACGCTGCCCGCGGGCGAGGGTAACCACGTCGCCCGCGAGACCGGCAGCGAAAACACGGGTGGCCTCGGACTTCCGGCGCTGGGCGAGTTCGTCCGTGAGTTCACTCACCCGGTGCTGGAGTGCCAGGACCTGGTTCTCCAACTCCAGGATGCGCCTGATGCCCTCGAGCGAAACGCCTTCCTGGGAGAGCCGCTGCACCTCACGCAGGACATTGACGTCACGCTGTGAGTAGCGCCGGGCACGCCCCGGCGCCCTGCTGGGAATCACGAGGCCCAACCTGTCGTATTGACGCAGCGTCTGGGGATGCATGTCCGCCAACTCCGCCGCAACGGAGATGACATAGATGGGCATATTGATGTCAACAGGCATGTGTCGCTCCCCTTTCGCTGGCTAGCTCTCCCACACCTTAGAGCCGCGCCTTCTCGGCAAGATTGACCCGTGGATCAGCGTCTTTCGTGGCGTTCGAGAAGGCCTCCACTGCGGCTGCGGCGTCTTTGTTCAGATTTTGTGGAACAACGATGTCAATTGTCACCAGGAGGTCGCCGGTTGCCTTCGACGTCTTTACTCCGCGGCCCTTCACGCGCAGGGTCCTTCCCGAGGGAGTGCCTGCCGGGACTTTCACCGTGACCTTCTCGCCGTCCAGGGTGGGCACCTCCACCTGCGCTCCGAGGGTCGCTTCCGGGAACGTGACCGGCACGTGTACACGGATGTTGTCGCCGTCGCGCTGGAAGAAGGAATGCGGTTTCACATTGACGGTGACCATGAGGTCCCCGTTGCCTGCGGCTCCCGGCTGACCCTTGCCGCGCACACGCACTTTCTGGCCGTCGCGGATGCCGGCTGGAATGCGCACGTCGATGACTTCGCCCGATGGTTCACGCAGGCCGATGGTGGTCCCGCGGATTGACCCTGCGAAGGAGATGCTGGTGCTGGCGGTGCGGTCCGCGCCCTTGCGGGGCGGCGTCTGGTAGCCCGGAAAACCGCCGCCGGACGAGTAGCCGCCTGCGCCCCCGAACAGGTCAGCGAACTCCGGTGGCAGGTTACTGCCGCCGCCGAAGCCGCCGCTGCGTTGACGCCCCGCGGACTGGCCGAAGAGGTTCCCGAAGACGTCATCGAAGCCTGCGCCGCCGGCTGGGCCGCCGGGGCCCCCTGCGGTGAATCGGGCGCCGCTTCCCATGGCGCGGATCGCGTCATACTGCTGGCGTTCCTCAGCGTCGGACAGCACCGAGTAGGCCTCGGAAATGTCCTTGAACATCTTGTCAGAGCCCCCGGTGCTTTGGTTCTGGTCCGGGTGGTGCTTCCGCGCGAGCTTCCGGTAAGCCTTCTTGATGTCGGCGTCGGAGGCGTCCTTGGGCACACCAAGAATCTTGTAGAAGTCCTTGTCGACCCAGTCCTGACTGGCCATCTGACCCCTCCTCTCTATAACTCTCTAAGTTGCCTGTTCGTGGAAGCGTTGCGTCCTTTCCCTCCGAGGAAGGGGGCTTCAATATTCCGAAGCGAGCTCTGCGAGTCTCGGAATTTCGTTGCCCCCGGTCGGAGGGAAAGGACGCGCTCAGCTACTCCGGAACTGCGACGATCACCTGGGCGGCACGCAGGACGCGGTCATTTTTCTTGTAACCCACGCGCAGGATCTGGCTGACGCTGTCGAACTGGACCTCGGCGCTGGGCTGCTGGATGAGGGCTTCGTGGATGTTCGGGTCGAACTCCACACCGGTCTCATCGATGCGGGACAGACCGTAGGTCTTCAGCGCGTTCTCCAGCTTGGTGGAGATTGCTGCGAAAGGACCGTCCGCGAGGTCGCCGTGCTGCCGGGCTGCGTCAATGTCGTCGAGAACCGGCATCAGCGAATTCAACACGCCGATCACTGCCATGTCCCGCGCGACGTCCCGGTCACGCTCCACGCGCTTGCGGTAGTTGACGTACTCCGCCTGCAGCCGCAGGAAGTCGTTCCGGAGCTCGGCCTCAACATCGGTGGAAGCAGCCGGAACCTCTTCGCCGCCACCGGCCTCGTTGAGGATGACTTCCGCCTGGGCCAATGCGTCCTGGCCGTCTGCAGGGCCGTCGGTCGGGGCTTCGGACTCCTGACCGGCACCCGCTGAGGGCGCCGAACCAGTGTCATCCGAGCCGGCGGTCCCGCCGGCATCCTGCTGCCCACGGACCTGGCCGGTTTCCGGGTCGATCTTCCGGTTGTCCCGGAAGCTGACCGGCTCCTGATGCTCTTCTTCGTTTCCGTGGTGAGGCATGGCTACTTCTTCTCGTCTTCGTCAACAACCTCGGCGTCTACGATGTCCTCATCGTCAGCCTTGGTGCCGTCTTCGCCCGGCTCACCGCTTGGGGCAGCACCGGGACCGGTGGCGCCTTCCTGCTGTGCCTGGGCGTAGATGGCTTCGCCCAGCTTGCTCTGGGATGCCTGGAGCTTCTCGAAGGCGGCCTTCACCTCATCATCATTGTCCTGGGTTTCCAGGGCCTTCTTGAGGGCGTCGACGTCAGCCTGAACCTCCGTCTTGACCTCTTCCGGCAGCTTGTCCGAGTTATCGGCAATGAGCTTGTCGGTCGAGTAGGCCAGCTGCTCGGCACCGTTACGGGTATCAGCTGCCGCACGGCGCTGCTTGTCTTCGGCAGCGTGCTCCTCGGCGTCACGGACCATGCGGTCGATGTCTTCCTTGGAGAGCGAGGAACCACCGGTGATGGTCATCGACTGCTCAGTGCCGGTGCCCTTGTCCTTGGCGGATACGTGCACAATGCCGTTGGCATCGATGTCGAAGGTCACCTCGACCTGCGGTACGCCGCGCGGCGCAGGGGCAATGCCGGTGAGCTCGAAAGTACCCAGCGGCTTGTTGTCGCGGGTGAACTCGCGCTCGCCCTGGAAGACCTGGATGGCCACGGACGGCTGGTTGTCATCCGCGGTGGTGAAGGTCTCGCTTCGCTTGGTGGGGATGGCCGTGTTGCGCTCAATCAGGTGGGTCATCACGCCGCCCTTGGTCTCGATGCCGAGGGACAACGGGGTGACGTCAATAAGGAGTACGTCCTTGCGCTCGCCCTTCAGCACACCTGCCTGCAGTGCTGCGCCGACTGCGACGACCTCGTCCGGGTTGACGCCCTTGTTGGGCTCCTTGCCTCCGGCAAGCTCCTTGACCAGTTCAGAAACGGCAGGCATACGGGTGGAGCCACCGACAAGCACGATGTGATCGATGTCGGCTACCTTGATGCCGGCTTCCTTGATGACGTCGTTGAACGGCTTCTTGGTGCGATCGAGCAGGTCCTTGGTGAGGTCCTGGAACTTGGCACGGCTCAGGTGTTCGTCCAGGTGAACCGGGCCGTCAGGGGTGACGGACAGGTACTGGAGGGAGATGTTGGTCGAGCTGGCGGATGACAGTTCCTTCTTGGCCTGCTCAGCGGCTTCCTTGAGGCGCTGCAGCGCGATCTTGTCCTTGGACAGGTCTGCACCCTTTGCCTTTGCCTGCGCAAGCAGGAAGTCGACGACGCGCTGATCCCAGTCATCGCCGCCGAGGCGGTTGTCACCGGAAGTTGCGCGCACCTGGATGGTCGAGAACTCATCCTCGTCCTTGCCGACTTCGAGGAGGGACACGTCGAACGTTCCGCCACCGAGGTCGAAGACCAGGATGAGCTCATCTTCCTTGCCCTTGTCCAGGCCGTAGGCGAGCGCGGCAGCCGTGGGCTCGTTCACGATGCGCAGGACGTTCAGGCCCGCGATCTCGCCGGCCTCCTTGGTGGCCTGACGCTCAGCGTCATTGAAGTAGGCCGGAACGGTGACGACGGCGTCGGTCACCTTCTCGCCCAGGTAGCTCTCGGCGTCAGTCTTCAGCTTCTGCAGAATGCGCGCGGAGATTTCCTGCGGAGTGTAAGTCTTGTCATCAACCTGCTTGGTCCAGTCCGTTCCCATGTGGCGCTTGACGGAGGCGATGGTGCGGTCGATGTTGTTGACTGCCTGGCGCTTGGCGATCTCGCCGACCAGGACCTCTCCACTCTTGGAGAAAGCGACGATGGACGGAGTGGTGCGGGCGCCTTCTGCGTTGGCGATGACGGTGGGCTCGCCACCTTCGAGCACGGAAACGACGGAGTTGGTGGTTCCGAGGTCAATACCTACTGCACGTGACATGCGTATTTCCTTTCAGCGAGTCGGCGGCCTTGTGGCCATCAACCAGAAATTCGGGATTCCGCCCAGATTGAGCGTTCTGCACTCAACTGTACTCCGCTCGCCACGGATGTCAATTTGAAGTTGAGTCAGGAACACTCAACTAGCATCCTGCACTGCAGTCTCGGGCATCTACAGCCAGCTGCAAACGGTCAGAGGCAGCGTGGCTGGAACTTGGCGTCCGCCGGGCCGTCCTGGGCGAGGGCATGGGTCACGAGCCTGTGCACTACCGGATCGTTCGGTGCCTGGTCGTGCTCGATCAGGTCAAGGGCGCACTTGTCCTGAATGGTGATGTTCGTGACCTGCCGTGCAGGGCCCGCCAGGAATTGGCTCGTGTAGGGCGTCACGACCTCGTCATATCTGGTGCTGATGACCGTATAGGACGGCCCACTGACCGTGTCGCCAATCGAATTGAGTTCGGTGAGGAACGGCGAACCTGCCTCCTGATCTGCGCAGGCCTGGCAGAGAAAGCTGGTATCCGACGTAGTGAGGGGCGCGTCCTCGCCTGCCGGCACCAGGACTCCCTCGGTGCCATGGTTCGAGGGCGCAATTCCCACCAGGTGGTTGACCTTCTTCGCCCCGCCCAGGAAGCCGATGTAATAGCGCGGCATCATGCCGCCCTGGCTGTGTCCCACCAGGTCAACTTTCCGGGCTCCGGTGGCGGCGAGAACGGCGTCGACGAACGAGCCAAGTTCCGCTGCGGAATCGGCCACGGGGCCCGTGGCGTCAATACCGTTCGTGGTCCCGTAGTTAAGGGCGAATACGCAGTACCCCTGTCCGGCCAGCACCGGGGAGAGCGTGGACCAGTTCTTCACCATGCTCTCGAAAGTTCCCGGCACCAGGATGACGGGATGAGGGTGCTCCTCGCTCGGCGTGCAGGACCAGTTGTTGGCACCGGGCGGCGAAATGTCCTCGGTGTCGGCAGCGGCGGGAGCTGCCCCGGCGAGGCTTCCGCCTAGCAGGGCGGCGGTGGCAAAGATTGTCGACAGGCGGTGCGGCATGGTGAAACCTCTTCGTATCATCGACGCTCCCCGGGCGGGAGCGGGCATCGCACAGACGCTAGCTACTCGCCGGTAGCAACCGCAATACCAATGAGAATTTGTGCAGGTTGCGCCCGCCAACCGCCGCAGCTACGCCCGGTGAGCCGGCTCTTTCCGCCCTTCCTGCTCAGTTTCAGACTGCCGGTCTGGGTGGGTGCCGCCGTCGTGCTGTGCCAGCTTGGAAGGCCACCAGATTTTCGGTCCGATGTCGTACGCGAGCGCCGGAACCAGCAGTGAACGCACAATCACCGTGTCGAGCAGCACGCCGAATGCCACTATGAAGGCGATCTGCGCGAGGAACAGGATCGGGATGACGCCCAGGGCCGCAAAGGTTGCAGCCAGCACTACGCCCGCGGAGGTGATGACCCCGCCCGTCACACCCAGCCCGCGGAGAATTCCAGGCCGTGTTCCGATGCGCAGTGACTCTTCCCGTACCCGGGTCATCAGGAAGATGTTGTAATCGACGCCGAGCGCGACCAGGAACACGAAGCCGAACAGCGGAACCGACGCGTCCGCGCCATCGAACCCGAGCAGGTTGTTGAACACCAGCGCCGAGACACCGAGCGCAGTGGCGTAGGACAACACCACTGAACCGATGAGCAGCACCGGCGCCAGGACGGACCGCAGCAGCAGCATGAGGACCACCAGGATCACCACCAGGACGATGGGGATGATCTTCGTCAGGTCTGCCTGGGCGGTCTCGTTGGTATCCAGCGCGACGGCGGTCACGCCACCGACCAGCACGTCCGCGCTCACCGTGTCCAGATCGGTGCGCAACTGCTTGACGAGCTCCTCGGCCTCTGCGGAGTCAGCCTGGTAGTCAAGCGTGGCCCTGACCAGCACATTTCCATCGCGTACGACGACGTCGCCCGCCTGGTCAGCGGCAACGGTCGCCTCAGCGACGCCCTCCTGCGCTTCGAGGACATCGAGCACGCCGTCTTCCTGCCCTTCGGGAGCGATGATGGTCACCGGGCTGCCGGCGCCGGCGTTGAAGTGGCGGGCCAGTGCATCCTGACCATCCACCGCATTCGACGGAGTCAGGATCAGCGAGGACTGCGGGACACCCGAAGCCTGAAGTTGAAGCAGCCCGAGGGATCCTGCCACGAGGACCAGCAGGGAAACGATCCAGACAGGCCGGGAAGACCGTGAGATGAGTCCACCGACCCGCTTCCAGACGCCGCGCAGTCCTTCCAGACCGGTGACGTTGCGGCCGTGGACACCGGCCGGATGAGTGCCGGCCTTCGGCCGTAGCGGCCAGAAAGCGCTTCGCCCGAAAAGCAGGAGGAAGGCGGGCAGGAGGGTCAGCGCGGCCAGCAGGGAGAAGACAATGCCGATCGCGGCAATGGGACCAAGGCTGCGGTTCGAGTTGAGATCGGAAAAGAGAAGGCACAGCAGGGCGAGGATCACCGTGGCCCCGGAGGCGATGATCGGCTCGACCGAGGCCCGGTAAGCAACTTTCATGGCATCCCACTTAGAGCTGAACTCGGTGAGTGCTTCACGGTAGCGGGCAACCAGCAGCAGCGCGTAGTCCGTTGCCGCGCCGATCACCAGGATCGACAGGATCCCCTGGCTCTGCCCGCTCAGCTCGATCCAGCCCCACAGGGCGAAGGCGTAGACGAGCAGAATCGAGGTTGCCAACGCGAAGACGGAGGTGAACAGCACCAGGAACGGCAGGATGAGCGCACGGTACACGGCCAGGAGGATCACGAACACCGCTGCCAGGGCAACAGCCAGGAGGATCCCGTCAATTCCGCCGAATGCACTGACGAGGTCAGCGGTAAAGCCCGCCGGCCCGGTGACATAGCCCTCGGTACCCGCGGGAAGCTCCGCCTCAAGCACCTCGCGGAGTTCGATGACCACCTCACCCAGCTCGGCGCCGTCGGACACTGAGGCGATGTATTGGATGGCAAGGCCATCCTCCGAGGGGATGGGACCGATGACAGCCGGCTGCCCCTCGGCGGCAGGCTCAAGGCCGGGCACCTCAGTCAGCTGACCAGCCAACTCCTCATAGAGCGGGAGTTCCTGGGGAAGGATCTCGGTCTCCGACTCAACCACGATCACCGCGGGCACCGCGGTGGATTCCGTGAACGCTGCCTGCAGCTCGCCGGCCTCCGTCGATTCGGCGCTGGCCGGGAGGAAGGACGCCTGATCGTTACTGGAAACCTCCTCCAGCTTGCCGAAAGTGGGACCGCCGAAGCCGGCACCGATGAACCACAGCACCACGATGAATGCCGGGAAGAACACCCGGACCCACTTCTTGTTGAACATGCGCAACCTTCCTGGAGTATCTCTGCTTCCTACTATATCCACCATCGAGATAATTCGCAGTATTCTAATCTTGGAGATGAACAGGAGGAAGATGGCCGCCGCATCACGTGAACTACTGGCTTTGCTTCAGCAGTTCACCGTTGAGACTGACCGCTACGTGGATACGGTCAGCGTCCGCGATTCCCTGCACCGCACGGATCTGAACGCACTGGGGATCATGATGGGTGCTGCGCGCGCCGGCGCCACCGTGACACCCGGGATGCTCCGCCACGCCCTGAACCTGAGTTCACCGGCAACCACGGCGCTGATAGACCGGCTCGATGAAGCGGGGCACGTCCGCCGCTCCCGGAGTTCTGTGGATCGGCGGCAGGTACACCTCGAGATGACGGAGAAGGCACTCGAAACCGGGTCCCGGCTATTCATCCCCCTGGCGCGTGAAGTGGAACAGGCCCTCTCCGGGTTCGCCCCCGAAGAACTCGAGCTGTTCAGCACCATGATGCGCAAGGTCACGGACGCCACCGTGAACGCGCGCCGTCAGGCGTCGGAGGACGCGCCGGAGTAACCTGTCGGTCATGAATGATGAGGTCTACTCCCATGGCCACCACGCCAGCGTGACGAGCGCCCATGCAATGCGCCGGGCGCAGGATTCCGCCGGATACTTGCTGGAGCACCTTTCCTCCGGGATGCGCCTGCTCGATATCGGCTGCGGCCCGGGGAGCATTACCGCCGATTTTGCTGCACTGCTGGACCCCGCAGTGGTGATCGGCATGGATCGGGCCGAGGACGTCGTGGCTCTGGCGGCGCGCACCTATGCCGGCATTGAGAACCTCTCATTTCGCACGGGCAATGTGTATGACCTCGATCTTGAGGACGAATCCGTTGATGTGGTGCACGCCCATCAGGTGCTGCAGCACCTCACGGACCCGGTTGCGGCGCTACGCGAGATGCAGCGCGTCACCCGCCCTGGCGGCATCATCGCCGTCCGTGATGCGGACTTCCACGCCATGGCCTGGTACCCGCCGGCTCCGGAGCTGGACGAGTGGATGGAAACCTACCAACAGCTCGCCCGCAGCAACAGGGCAGAGCCCGACGCCGGCCGCCACCTCCTTGCCTGGGCTCACGAGGCGGGCCTGACGGAGGTGGAGGTATCGTCGTCGAACTGGTTGTATGCCACGCAGGAGCGCCGCCGCTGGCACGCGGAGACCTGGGCGGAGCGCGTGCTGAGCTCGGGCTTCGCGGAGCAGACGCTTGAGCGCGGTCTGGCGGACAGCGCCGCGCTGGAACGGATGGCTGCCGGTTGGCGGCGCTGGGGTGAATCGCCCGACGGCTGGTTCCTCATTCCGTGCGGGGAGCTCATCATCCGTGTGTGAAACAGTTGTCGATTCGGTTCGCGTGTGAAGTTGTAGGGTGAGGCGATGATGAGCCGGACCCTGCCAACCGATCCTGAGCATTTCGACATCGTGGTGGTCGGTGGCGGCCACAACGGCCTGGTTGCGGCAGCGTACCTGGCCCGTGCCGGCCGGTCCGTGGTGGTCCTTGAACGGCTGGACCGGGTGGGCGGCGCAGCGGTCTCCGCCGAAGCGTTTCCAGGCACCGGTGCCCGGCTGTCCCGCTACTCCTACCTGGTGAGCCTCCTGCCGCAGCAGATCATCGAGGACCTCGATCTTGACCTGCAACTGGTACGACGGCGGTACTCCTCCTATACGCCGCTGCCCGGCTTTGACGTGGGGCTACTCATCGATATCTCCGATGACGAGGCGACCCGCGCCAGCTTCGAACGCATCGGTGCTGAAAACGACACCGGCGGATTCGCGTCCTTCCACCGGAGCACTTCGATACTCGGCGAAAAGTTGTGGCCGACGGTGACGCAGCCGCTGCTGCGCCGGGCTGAGGCGCGCGCGTTGGTCGGCGACGACTCGGTGTGGGAAGACTTCATCGAGCGGCCGGTCGGTGAGGTGATCGAACGCTGCGTGGACAGCGATCTGGTGCGCGGGGTCTTACTGACCGATGGGCTCATCAGCACTTTCGCCCAGGCACACGACGAGGATCTGCAGCAGAACAAGTGCCTCCTGTACCACGTGATCGGCGGTGGCACCGGGAACTGGGATGTGCCCGTCGGTGGAATGGGCGCGGTCTCGGGAGAGCTGGAGCGGGCGGCGCGCGAAGCAGGCGTGGTGATCCGCACGGAAGCGGAAGTGACCGCTGTGGCAGCTACAGTCGGCGGAACACCGGTTGTGTATTACAGCGAAGGCGGTGGTCCTCAGCGGGTGAGCGGCGAAATTGTCCTCGCGAATGTCACGCCGGCCGCTCTGGCCCGGCTGATGGGCGGGCCGGATGCCTCACGCTTCCCACCGGCGTCGCACCCTGTTGCTGAAGGCGCCCAGGTGAAGGTGAACATGCTGCTGTCCAGGCTTCCGCAGCTCCGCGACCCGAATGTGAAACCGGAGCAGGCATTCGGCGGGACGTTCCATATCAACGAGACGTACCCGCAGCTGGAGAAGGCCTATGACGAGGCGGCCGCCGGCCGGGTACCCGACCCGTTGCCGATCGAGATCTACTGTCACTCGCTGGCGGATCCTTCGATCCTGTCGCCGGAGTTGCGGGAGGCGGGGGCGCACACACTCACCGTCTTTTCCCTGCAGACCCCTCACCGGCTGCTCGCTTCAGGGGACCACGATGCTCGCCGCGCTGCGCTGCAGCAGGCTGTGCTGGCGTCGCTGAACAGCGTGCTGGCCGAGCCGATCGAGGACTGCATCCTCGCCGGACCCTCGGGTGAGCCCTGCATCGAAACCAAGACCACCCTCGATCTCGAGGAAACGTTGGGCCTGACGGGCGGGAACATCTTTCACGGACCGCTGTCGTGGCCCTTTGCGGACGACGACGAACCCCTGGACACGCCCGCTCGCCGGTGGGGTGTCGCAACGGATCACACGCGCGTCCTGCTGTGCGGAGCGGGGTCACGGCGCGGCGGCGGCGTGAGCGGACTCGGTGGTTACAGCGCCGCGATGGCGCTGCTGGAAGAGGATTAGCCGAGGATTTCGGCACGTCCCCTGCGACCGTCCCGCTTCAGTACCTAGGATTGATTCATGTACAGGATCGTCACTGTCTGCACCGGCAATATCTGTCGTTCCCCCATGGCCGAAATTATGCTGAACCGCGCCTTTGAGGAGGCTGGTCTGGCCGATGACGTCCTGGTGGATTCCGCCGGCACCACCGGCTGGGAAGCAGGTAACCCGATCGATGAGCGGGCGGCCGCGAAGCTCACCGAACTCGGGCTTGTCAGCGATACGCACCGTGCGAGGAAGTTCGACCCGGAGTGGTACAGCGAGCGCAACCTCATTCTCGCGCTCGATGTTGACCACTACGAGGACCTCCGCCTGGAAGCGCCCGACGCCGAGAGCCGGAGCCGGGTGCGCATGCTTCGCGAATTCGATCCGGCCGCTGCCGGGACACCGGTTTCCGAGCTCGGAATTTACGACCCGTGGTACGGAGATCAGGCAGACTTCGAAGCCACGTGGCGAATGGTTAACGACGCCGTTCCCGGGATCGTTCAGTACGTACTGGAGGAACTGGCGCGGGGCCACGCCGCCCGCTGAGTGCTGACGAGGCTGGAGTCCTACTCCCCCGGCAGAGCCCTATACGCTCTCGACCAAGGCCTCGCAAGATCATCAGCAGCATGGACGAGACCCTGTATGCCTCCGCGGCAATGAAAGCGGCGTTGAAGGTTCCGTGCGGCCCCTAAGATTAACCAGTGACCCTTTCGATTTGGCTGGCGCTGGTCGGCGCCCAGGCGCTCATCAGTTTCACCCCGGGTGCCGGAGCCGTCAACACTATGAGCAACTCGCTCACCGTCGGCTTTCGCCGCTCCATGTGGGGCATCCTCGGCCAGCAGCTGGCACTGCTGGTACACATCGGCGTCGTCGCGGCAGGGGTTGGCCTCCTGGTCGCCGGGTCCCCGCTGGCATTCAGCATCATCCGCTACGCCGGTGCCGCTTACCTGGTTTACCTGGGCATCCGGAAGTTCCTTGAGCCCCTGGTGCCAGCCGAGCAGGCGGCCACGCTCCACGCCGAGGGCGCTGCGTCAATGTTTCGCCGCGGCCTCTGGGTGAACCTGCTCAATCCCAAAGCGATCGTGTTTTTCCTCGCGTTCGTCCCCCAATTCATCCGGCCCGAGCAGGAGCTTTTCGGCCAGTACGGGGTGCTGGCGGGAACCGTCGTCGTTATTGATGTTCTGGTGATGTGGCTGTTCTTCGCCGCCGCTGCACGTTCCTTCAGCCGGTTCACCAGCGGCCCGCGCGGGCAACGCGTCCTCAACCGCACGTTCGGCACCCTGTTCGTGGCCGTGGGTGCGCTGCTGGCATTCGCCTGACGTATGGGTCACAAGTCCGCGAACGCCGTCGCTCCGCTCATCATTGCCGTGGACGGCCGGTCCGGAGCGGGTAAAACCACCCTCGCCGTGGAACTTGTTGCACTGCTGCGCGAACACCACACCGTCAGCCTGTTCCACCTCGAGGACATCTACCCCGGTTGGGACGGCCTGGCCGACGGCATGGAGCGGTACGTCCGCACGGTGCTCACCCCGCTGGCTTCCGGACTGCCCGCCCGGTGGACGGCGTGGGACTGGACAACGAACAACGACGGTGCCACCCATCTCACCCAACCCGCTGACATTGTGGTGGTCGAGGGCGTGGGTGCGGCCTGCGCAGCTGCCCGGGAACTGCTCGACGTGGTGGTGTGGATACACGCTGACGACAATCTCCGCCGGACCAGTGCACTCGTCCGGGACGGCAATACGTATGCGCCGTTCTGGCAGCGTTGGTCCGAACAGGAAGAGCGGTGGCTCGCAACCGACCGGCCCGCGCCCCACGCTGACCTGCTGGTCCAGGGCCATCGCGGCAACGCCGTTCCGGACCAGCTTCGTCGTGCCTTGGCCGGACTGCCGCAGTGTGAATCGCTCATGTCCATGGAGCGTGCCGCACGGCGGGGTCTTACGCTACAGGTTGAGAGCGTCGCAGGGTGTCCGGACGCCGCAGGCGTTTTCTCCACCCTGTATGGCGGAGCTGAGGCCGCTGCCTGGCTGGACAGCTCCGCGGCCCAGGACCCGCAGGGCCGCAGCCGCTTCTCCATCCTGGCTGACGACGGCGGCCGGTTCGGGCAGGTTGCGCAGCACACCTCCGGCGTCACCATGGTCAGCAGCGGCCCGGTTACTGCCCGGATTGCCGGTCCATTTTTCCGCTGGCTCGACGGCGTGTGGGGTCGCCGCGCGGTCCGGTCGCCGGAGGACTATCCGGGGCCGTTCGCACTTGGCTGGCTGGGCTACCTTGGCTACGAGCTGAAGCGTGAAACCGGTGGTTCCGCTCCTGCGCACGGTTCCAGTTCGGTTCCGGATGCTTCGCTGCTCTTCGCGGGGCGTGCCGTCGTCCTTGACCACCGGGAACAGCGCACCTACCTGCTGACCTTGAGCGACGGCTCCCGCGACGCCGACGCCGATGCGTGGCTGGAACGTGCCCGCGCCGTCATGCTTTCCGGGGGCGCTGCTCCGGCGGTGACAAGTCCGGTGGGTGCACCGCGCCCACTGAGTGCACCCCGCTTCACTGCGCGGGACACACGCGAGCCCTACCTGGAGAAAATCCGTGCGGCCAAGGCGGAAATCACGGACGGCAACTCGTATGAGGTGTGCCTGACGACGGCCCTGACCTCACGCGAGGAAACGCCCGTCGACCCATTCGGCATCTACCTCGCCCTGCGAGGCGCCAATCCTGCCCCGTTTGCGCACTACTTCACCTTCCCGGGCTTCGCCGTCGCGAGCACCTCGCCCGAACGATTCCTGCGGCTGGACTCCACCGGCGGAATGCGGGCCGAACCAATCAAAGGAACCCGGCGCCGCTCCCCGGACCCAGCCCAAGACGCCGCCCTCCAGGAGGATCTGCGCACCAGCACGAAGGACCGGGCAGAGAACATCATGATTGTGGACCTGCTCCGCAATGACCTCTCCCACCTTGCAGTCCCCGGCACCGTGACGGTGACCCGGTTGTGCGACATCGAGACCTATGCAACCGTTCACCAGATGGTGAGCACCATCGACGCCCGGCTCCGGCCCGGTTCCTCCCGTGCCGAAGCCGTTGCGGCCGCATTTCCTGCCGGCTCAATGACGGGTGCGCCGAAGATCAGCACCATGGCTATCCTGGACCGGCTCGAGGAAGCACCCCGCGGGGTCTACGCCGGCGCCGCCGGCTACTTTTCCCTCGATGGGGCGGCGGATCTCGCCGTCGTCATCCGCACTCTCGTGCTGGAGGACGACGACGGCGGCACCCGCCTCACACTCGGAGTGGGCGGCGCGATCACTGCGGATTCCGACCCCGCCGAGGAGTGGGACGAGGTCCGGACGAAGGCGTTCGGGGTGCTGTCTGCGCTTGGTTCGAGCTTCCCCAGCTGACGCTGCGATCGAGCGGTTCGCTGAGCGGGCCTTTCGTCCACTTGGCGTCTGTGGAAGCATGGGACGCCCGAGGAAAGTGCAACGAAGGAGAACGGTCATGACTAGCTCCAACGATGAAAACACGCCCAACCTGAACGACGTTCCGGAGCCCGATAACGAGTTCCTTCCCAAGCGCATCCATCAGGGCCATGCGGGGCAGCCTGAACGCCTCGATGACGATGCCCTGGCGGCCGCAACGGAGCAGGAACGGGTCGACGCCGGTCTCATCGACTACGCACCGGACCAGGTTCCGGACGCTGCCGATCCCCTCCCTGCGGAAGCTTCCGATGAAGCAGACTTTGCCCAGCGCGGGCTGAACGAGGACAACGACACGAGCTCCTGACCTGCCCGGTCACTATGCTGATCGCATGACTGTTCTGGTGTTCCTCGACCCCGCCCGTCCCGACGGCCGCATAGCTGACGCAGCACAGCCGCAGCTGATGGTTACCGACACCGGGATCACGCGGGGTGACGGCATCTTCGAAACAATGCTCGCGGTCAACGGCGCTCCCCGGAAGCTGCAGGCCCACCTCGCCCGGCTGGCGACGTCCGCCGATGCGCTGGAACTGAAGATTCCGTCGTCGGACGTGTGGGAACGCGCCATCACCACCGCGCTGGCGGCAGCCGACGACGACGGCGAACTCGTGGTCAAGCTCGTCGCCACCCGGGGCGAACCAGAGGCTGGAGCCACCGCGTGGGTCCAGGTGTCCGCCGTACCGGTCGGGTTGCGCGGCCAGCGGCTGTCGGTCCTCCTGCTTGACCGCGGCTATGACAGCACGGTTGCCCAGCGTGCTCCGTGGCTGCTGATGGGCGCGAAGACCCTTTCCTACGCGGTGAACATGGCGGCGGTCCGCTATGCGCGCTCGCACGGCGCCGACGATGTCATCTTCACCTCGTCTGACGGCAAGGTCCTCGAAGGCCCGACCTCGACAGTCCTGATTGCGCGGGTCATCGACGGCGTCAAGCACCTCATCACGCCCCAGCTTGAGAGCGGGATCCTCCCGGGCACCTCGCAGGGTGCACTGTTTGCGGCGGCGCGTGAGGCAGGTTGGGATTTGGGTTACGGACCGCTCGTGCCGGAAGACCTGTTTGCATCTGACGGCGTCTGGCTGATCTCGAGTGTGCGCCTGCTCGCCGAGGTCGAGTCCATCGACGGAAAGCCGGTGACGGTTTCACCGGAGTTGACCGCGGAGTTGAGCGGTCTCGTAGCGTCCGTTTCCTAGCCCGAGCGTTTATCCCCCAGCCCACCCGCACGTTCCCTGGCCCACTCGTCCGTCTCCTGCCCCACCCGCAAAAGTGCCGGGAATTCGCAGGATCGTGGGGACATCCCCACGAACCTGCCACGCATCGGCACTTTTGGCTCAGGCCTGCCACGCCCCGGCGCCTTTGGCCCGAGTACCACCGGCGTTACCGCACGTTACGGCCCGGCATGGCAGGCATGGCGCCGCCGGTGCTACGTTCATTCCGGAGTAACGAGTGCCAGCGCCAAGCCCTGACTTGCTGGACGGCAACCCTCTTTCACGGCGGGGTGCCTCAGGTGACTACTCGGCACAACGATCACATCCCATGATCACCAGCGTGCACAGCGTGAGGAGACACAATGGCACTGCATTCCAACCCCCATCCCCCGGCGAATTCCCGGCCCGGCAACGGCTATGCCGGCAACATCACCGCACGTGATGCGGTGGAACGCGTCAGCAAGGGCGCCGTGCTGGTGGATGTCCGCACTGTCGAGGAATGGCGGAGCGTCGGCGTTCCCGACCTCACCGACGCCGGGACCGTCCCCCTCTTCCTCGAGTGGACGCGCTCCGACGGCAGCCGTAACGTCTCCTTCCTCAACCAGCTGAACGGGCTCAAGGGCCGCGAACTGCTTTTCCTGTGCCGTTCCGGCGTCCGTTCTGTGGCAGCAGCACAGAATGCCACCGCCGCCGGTCACACTGCCTACAACGTGCTGCACGGATTTGAGGCCGACGGCGGCTGGCGCTCCAGCGGCCTCGCCACCACAGTGCATGCAGAAGAAGCCCCAGAGAGCACGGATACGACAGATCACGCAACGACCACAGGACAGACCGCGATCACAGAACGGACCGGCGCTGCCCGGTCGGCAACGGACCGTGGCGACGCCCGTGAATGAGCACACGCCAGTAAGTGAGCCCGCGCCGTCGTCGTTCTCTCCGGCGGCCAGCCGTGAGCCCATCGCGGGGAACGGCGGCTACCCCCGAATCCAACGCCCGGATGACGACGGCGCTGCCTGGTCACCCGATACCCTCGCGGTACGCGGGGGGCTGGCACGGTCCAACTTCGAGGAGACGTCCGAGGCGCTCTTCCTGAACTCGGGCTTTGTGTATTCCTCTGCTGCGGCGGCGGAGGCAGCCTTCACCGGGGACGTCGACCGCTTTGTATACTCCCGGTACGGCAACCCGACTGTCGCCATGTTCCAGGAGCGGCTTCGCCTGCTCGAGGGTGCGGAGGCGTGCTTCGCCACAGCCAGCGGCATGTCTGCCGTCTTCACCGCGCTCGGTGCCCTCCTGGCCTCGGGCGACCGCGTTGTTGCCTCCCGCAGCCTCTTCGGCTCGTGCTTCGTCATCCTCAACGAGATTCTGCCGCGCTGGGGTGTGGAGACTGTCTTCGTGGACGGCTGGGACCTCGGCCAGTGGCAGGAAGCACTGAGCATTCCCACCACGGCGGTCTTCTTTGAGTCGCCGTCCAATCCGATGCAGGAGATCGTCGATATCCGGGCGGTCGTTGAGCTCGGCCACGCGGCCGGTGCGCAGGTCGTCGTCGACAATGTCTTCGCCACACCGCTGCTGCAGCGGTGTACGGAACTGGGTGCCGACGTCGTCGTCTATTCCGGCACCAAACACATCGACGGGCAGGGCCGGGTGCTGGGCGGCGCGATCCTCGGCCGCAGGGAGTTCATCGAGGGTCCGGTGAAGACACTCATGCGGCACACCGGGCCCGCGCTGTCGTCATTCAATGCCTGGACCCTCCTCAAGGGACTGGAAACCCTTTCCCTGCGGGTGAACCACTCCTCGTCCTCGGCGCTGACCCTCGCCCGCTGGCTTGAAGCCCAACCGGCTGTGAACTGGGTCCGTTACCCGTTGCTCGAATCGCACCCGCAGTTTGATCTCGCTGCCGCCCAGATGACAGCTGGCGGCACGGTGGTGACCTTTGAACTGGATGCACCCGAGGGAAAGGCGAAGGAGCGCGCCTTTGCGCTGCTCGATGCCCTGAAAGTCATCGATATCTCCAATAACCTGGGCGATTCAAAGACGCTGATCACCCACCCTGCTACCACCACACACCGCGCCATGGGTCCTGGAGGGCGTGCCGCAATCGGCTTGACCGACGGCGTCATCCGGCTCTCGGTGGGCCTTGAAGACGTAAGCGACCTGCAGACTGATCTGGGCAAGGCACTCACTTCCTGATGTCTGGGTAGCCTCACTCCGTAACCCAAACGATCGTCCAAGGTTTCCCCAAGAAGGCAGGAGCAATCTTGCTGCTGAGGCACACATCGAGTACGTAGTCTGGGCGGGCGTTTTCAACGCACCCCGATGCGCGTCCCACCAAAAGAAACACCTTTGGAAGGGATGTTCCCATGTCTGTCAGCAGGCGCAATTTCCTGGCGATGGGCGGCTTCGGTGCTCTGGCCGCCGCGACCCTCACCGCTCCCCTGGCCTCCATCAGCGCGAAGTCCGCGCCGGTCCTGGACGGCTCAAAGCTCAAGCCCTATCAGCTCGCGTTCACCCGTCCGCCGTTCCTGGCGCCGTACAAGACGGGAATCAACCCGTTGGACGGGAAACCGCAGAACTTCTACAACGTGACCCAGAAGGCTGCGACGGCCTCCCTTGTTCCGGGACTGAAGACACGCATCCTCGGCTACAACGGGATCTTCCCCGGTCCCACCATTTCCATCGATCAGGGCACGCATGCCGTTGTGACGATGCGGAACCAGTTGCCGAAAGCCCATCCCGACTTCGGGACTCCGATGGCAACGTCGACCCACCTGCACGGTTCAGCGTCCCTGCCGCAATACGACGGCTACGCCTCCGACACCACGCTGCCCGGGTTCCGGAAGGACTACCACTACCCCAACTTCCAACCCGCACGCACACTCTGGTATCACGACCACGGCGTCCATTACACGGCGCAGAACGCATACTCGGGCCTTGTCGCCATGTATCAGATCCACGATCCGGCTGAGCGCGCCTTACTACCGCAGGGCGAATTCGACGTACCGCTCATGGTGAGCGACATCCAGCTGCGCGCCGACGGAAACGCAAACTATGACGACCACAACCACAGTGGCCTCTGGGGTGACATCAACCTGGTCAACTCGGTCCCCTGGCCGCTCATGAAGGTCAAGCGCCGGATCTACCGCTTCCGGGTGCTGGTCTGCGGCATCTCAAGATCATTCCGGTTCAAGCTCAGCACCGGGGAGCCGCTGACAGTCGTGGCGACCGACGGCGGACTCATGCCTCGCGCGATCCCGGTGGCCCAGTACCGGCATGCCAACTCGGAACGCTATGAGGTCCTGATCGATTTCTCAAAGTACAGGGCGGGTCAGCGGATTGAGTTGCAGAACGTTTCCAACCCCAACAACATCGAGTTCGGCAATACCCGCCGGGTCATGGCCTTTGACGTCACGGACGACGCCTTCGACCGCAATGATCCGACTGCGCTGACACTTCCCACAGTCCTCGCTAACAGCAGTCCGATGCAGCTGACCCGGGCGATGGCCAAGGCCACGCGCCGGCTACGGGTTGAGCGCCAGAACGGGGAGTGGAAGATCAACGGTATGAGCTGGGCGGATGTGATCGCGAGCAACTTCCAGAAGGTCATCGCCAATCCCGGTGCCAACGACGTCGAGATCTGGGAAATCGAAAACAAGTCGGGCGGCTGGTTCCATCCCGTGCACATCCACCTGGTTGATTTCCACATCCTCAGCCGGAACGGACAGCGCCCCTTCAGCTATGAGGAGGGCCCGAAGGACGTCATGTACGTGGGTGAGAACGAGACCGTTCAGGCGATCATGCGGTTCGAACACCAGAAAGGCCGCTACATGGTTCACTGCCATAACCTCCCCCATGAGGATCACGACATGATGCTGCAGTTCAGGGTCGGCCTGTTGCAGGGTGAACCGGATCCCAACGATCCCATCACCGCCGCACGCCCGGTCTTCGACAGCCCTGTCGGGTAGCGCGGCGACCTGAAGCTGGGATTCACCTGTGAGTTCTCCCGCAAATTGAACCATCCGGGGTAGTTCGTGCGTCTTCCCAGCAGAGGGGTCGAGTGGCCACTCCCATCCCCCGGGTGTCCAGGGGGTGTTTACGGGAGGAATCAACATGAGTAAAGCAATGCGTGTCTTGTTCGCCGTCATCGCCGTTTGCCTGTTGGCGTTGACCGGCTGTGGCGGCTCCACCTCAACCGAGACCGAGACCAGCCCCCCAGCCGCAGAAACCACGCCGGCAGAAGAACCGACAAGCGCTGAGCCCACCGAGGCGGAGGCAACGGAGGGGGCTTCCGAGGAACCATCCGGTGAAGCAGCGGCCGGCGGAACCGTCGGAACGCCGCTTGGTGTCGCGGAGACCGACCTGGGTGAGATCGTCGTCGACTCCGAAGGCATGGTGGTCTATTACTTCACCAATGACGAGGCGAACTCCGGGGTGAGCGCCTGTGAGGGCGGCTGCCTTGAAGCCTGGCCGCCGGTGCTCAGCGACAGCGAGACACCCGAAGTGGAAGGCGTTACGGGCGAAGTGGGCACCATTGAAACACCCGAGGGTGAACTGCAGGTCACGATCAACGGCATGCCGATCTACTACTTCGCCGAAGATGAGGCTCCGGGCGACACCAACGGCCAGGGCGTCAACGAGGTGTGGTACGTCGTAGCCCCTGACGGCGAGATGATCCAGTAAGGTAACGGCCGCGGCTAACCGCTCGAGGCCACATCCCGGGCAAGCAGGGCACTCTTGAGGGAGCGCAAAGCGTAGTGCAGACGGGATTTCACGGTCCCTTCCGGTATGGACAGGGACCGTGAAATCTCCGCCGCTGTCTCGCCGCGGAAGTAGAAGTGAAGTACCACGTCGCGGTGTTCAGGCGACAGCTCATTCAGTGCATCCGTCAGCAGCCACGAGGTCAGCAACTGCTCGACCTCGTCATCGGAAGGAGTATCCGGAACCTCGTCCACATCGAACTCGTGGCGGCGGAAACCGCTGCGGAACGAGTCCACCAGGATGTTCCGGGCAACGACAAAGAGCCAGGCACGGATTTCAAGCTCGCTGTGACCGCGCATCACCGGATGCTCCCAGGCCCGTAACAGGGTGAGCTGGACCACCTCGTCAGCCAGAAAGGCGTCCGCTGTCAGACGACGGACGAAGCGCCTCAGCGGGCGCAGGTGGTTGTCCCTGATCACGCTCAGCCAGTCAGCCTGTCCATCGGCCATGTTCGTTCCCCACGTTCGACATCACACCGCAGTACCTACCCATTGAGACGATGGAACGTTGGGAAAAGCCTGCGCTTTTCGAAACGCTGCCTTCATGATGCACCCCCGGAGCGCATCCGGAACAGGGGCCTGCTAGCCGAAAATGAAGTTCCAGGTGCCGGCGAGGACCGCCGCGGTCACGGCGCTCGCTGCGATCAGCACGCCCACCAGGACAACGACGACGTCCACTCGGCTGAAGGTGCTTTCCCTCGCCCAGGTGCGCGGTCCGGCTCCGAAACCACGAGCCTCCATGGCCACAGCCAGCCGGGTGGCCCTGCGGATGGCCTGGACCATGAGCCCGAACGCCTGCCCCAGAAAATGCCCGAACCGCGCTGCCGGGTTCCCCTCATGCCCTACGCCGCGGGCGTGCCTGGCGAGGCCCAATGTGCGCCATTCGTCGAACAGCAAGCCGACCAGCCGCATTCCGGCGAGTGCTCCCAGCACAAACCGGTGCGGCGCCTTCAGCCGCTGCGCCAGGGCATCGGCAAGGTCCGTCGGGTCGGTGGTGGTCAGGAGAAACAGCCCGGGCAGCGCGATTGCGAGCCCACGTAGGCCAATCGCGAGCCCGGCGTTGACTGAATCTTGCGTGAATAGAACGGGCCCGAACTCGAGAAGAACGCGTCCGGTCTTTTCAGCCAGTAGCGCGGTGCCGTAAGCGGCGACCACCGCCGCGATAACAAACGGCCACGTCCTCAGGAAGAGCTTCCGCACGCTGATGCCCAGCAGCGGGAGCAGCAGCAGTTCACTGCCAAGGACGACGCCGGCACTCACCCAGTCCACGCTCAGCATCACGACGACGGTGATCACCACAGCCGCGAAGAGCTTCGAGAGCGGATTGGCCCGCGGAAGCACCGTTCCGGTGATGGTGGGATTCACCACGTTCATGCTCACGCCGCCGCCTCCAGCGTTGCGGACGTACCGTCAACGGCCGCAATGCGGCTTCCGAGCGCTGCCGTGTACTCGCGGTCATGCGTCACCGAAACCACGCAGGTCCCCCCGTGGATGAGTTCCACCAGCAGGGTTACCAGCTCCGCCCAGGTGTTGGCGTCCTGGCCGAAGGTCGGCTCGTCCAGGATGAGGATGTCCGGGTTGGTGGCGAGCATGGTGGCAACGGACAGCCGTCGCCTTTCACCGCCGGACAGCGTGAACGGATTCGCTTTCAGCAGCCCCGTGAGCCGGAGCCGCTCGGCGATGGGGTCAATCCGCCGTCGTACCTCTTCCTCGGTAAGCCGGGCCACCCTGCGCGGGCCGAACTCCAGTTCCTCACGCACTGTGTTGGTGAGGAACTGGTGTTCGGGCTCCTGGAAAACCGTGCCGATCCGGTTGACCAGGTCGGCGGACTTCCACTCATATGGTGTCGCGCCGGCGCCGCGGGCGAGCGGCTCCAGAGCTGTCAGTCCGCCTCCCCGGGGGCGGAGCAGCCCGGCGAGAGTGAGCGCGAGCGTCGATTTCCCGGCACCGTTGGGCCCCAACACGCTGACTGCTTCCTGCCGTCGCAGAGTGAGGTCAACGCCGCTGAGAACTGCCGGTCCACGCTTGGTGCGCGCAACGGACAGCCCGGACGCCTGCAGCAGGTCCGTTCCGGAGCCGGTACGAACTGTTGGTGTCTCCGGCCGGTAACCCGGCACCCAGACTCCTGCCTCAATAAGCCTGGCCCGCGTGGATTCGTGCCGGAGCACTGTAGCCGGAGCACCATCGGCGAGGATGCCGCCGTCCGAATCGAGCACCACTACCCGATCAACGACGTCAGCCCAGATCTCAACTCGGTGCTCCACCACAACGAGCGTCGCCGAGGTTCGGTTGAGTACGCGGAGAACGGCATCACGCACTTCCAGTACTCCGGCAGGATCCAGGTTGGCGGTCGGCTCGTCAAGGAGCAGCAACCCGGGTTGCATCGCGAGGACTGCTGCAAGCGCCAGCCGCTGCTTCTGACCGCCGGACAGCGCGGTGGTGGAGGAATTCAGCGGGACATCGAGGCCGACGTCGTCCAGCGACTGGCGTACGCGTGGCCAGATTTCGTTCCGCGGCACGGCCAGGTTTTCGGCACCGAACGCCACTTCGTCGCCGACCCGGGCGAGCACCAGTTGGCTGTCCGGGTCCTGGAGCACCAGCCCGGAGCGGCCTCGTGAGTCAGCCGGGCTGACGCCGTCGATAGTGAGTTCGCCGGCCTGCTCGCCCTCGTCCTGATCTCCCAGGACGCCGGCGAGTCCATGCAGCAGTGTGGACTTTCCGGCGCCGGAAGCGCCGAGGAGGAGGACACGCTGACCCGGCTCGATCGTCAGGTCGATGTTTCGGACGGCCCAGCGTGT
The DNA here is from genome assembly GCF_029455255.1 of Arthrobacter vasquezii. NCBI lineage: Bacteria > Bacillati > Actinomycetota > Actinomycetes > Micrococcales > Micrococcaceae > Arthrobacter > Arthrobacter vasquezii. Next base: position 32,016 of record NZ_JAROKN010000004.1, read on the forward strand.
TCGTCCGGGGTGGCGCCAGCCCCAGCCCTTCGCTGTGATCGACGCCGGGACGGGCTCAGCGACGGCGGTCATGCTAGACGTCTGCCGTGCGGCCTGCGGCAAACGCGGACAGGGCACCGGTCTTTGCAAGGCCGCGCGTGGCAAGCCACGGCAACAGACCGGCGAGCACAACACCGGAAATGGCGGCGAAGATTCCGTACATCAACTTGTAGTCCAAGGTCCACTCGACCTTGTACATGATGTTTTCGCTGATGGCGAGGGCAAGTCCGGCGCCCAGACCTGCGAGCAGAGCTACACCGAGGTTCCAGCGTTTGTAGAGGAACAGTGCGAAAATCAGTTCCGCGCCAATGCCCTGGACCAGCCCGGAGAGAAGGACCGCCATGCCGAACTGCGTTCCGATCAGCGCAGACACGGCCGCCGCAAGTACCTCGCAGTAGATGGCAGCGCCTGGCTTGCGAATGATGAGTCCGCCCAGCACCCCGGCAATGAGCCAGCCGCCTGAGTACAGCCCGGCGAGAGGCGGAAAGGCAGCTGTTACCGCGGCAATGCCGCTGTAACCGGCGGACCAGGCGAAGAAGATGACGCCCACGGCCACCGCGATGACTGAGGCGACCACAATATCGACGACACGCCACTCATAGCGGCGCCGGGATTGGGACGGGGTAATGCTTTGTGTTGCAGTCATGATTGTTGATCCTCCTGGGTACAGGAGGGGAAGGCTTTCCGGCAGGACGCCGTGAAGCCTCGAGAACTCGACTCCCTTCGCCGGTACTAACCGGATCAGGTTCGAGGGTCTGCGGTGATCCGCACTCTCAGCGCCCACCACCTACGTGGTTGCGCTCCCCTGTCGTTGTTTGAGCGATACCAACTCTACACCGCGGGCCGTGCCGGGGCCGTCGTCGTAATTATGGTTGTCCCTGGGTGACCCACGGACCCTCCATGGATCACCGCTATAACGCTAGGCTGGGACCAAAGCCAAGCCGACTGAAAGAGGCACCATGAACACGATTTTCAAACTGATGGGCGTTGGACTGGGCATCGGAGCGGGCCTCGTGGGCACGCAACTGGTGGACTTCATCTGGAAGCGTGCCACCGGGAACGAGCCACCGAAGGACAAAGAGGGTCTGGAGAACAGCCTCCGGTCGGCGCTGGCGTTCGCCGTGATCTCGGGTTCGGTCAGCACCACCATCCGCGTGCTCACCAACCGCACCACGCAGCGGGCCATCCACCGCTACGAGCGCACCCGCCACCTCACCTAGGCCACTCCTTTGCAGGCCTGTGGATAAGTCGGTTTGACTTGTCCTGCACATTGGTGGTTTTCGGTCGCGGTTAGTACACGTGTTCGATAAAATTTTGGGTATGGCCGTCGCACTGCTCGAACCTCGCCCGGAGGACACGTCTCTCCTGGGTGGAATGCGTTCGGACCTACAGGTCTTTGCGCAGCAGCTGGAATCGACATACCTGACGCTTAGCCCGCAGGAGGCCGCGGTGACCCTGGTGGAGGTTGAGCAGCTCTCCAACCTGGTGGACCATCTTCAGACGGTGGTTGCCCGTGCCGCTGAGGACCACCAACTCGCTACCGTTGACGCCCTAGATCCGTACAAGAACACTGCGGACTATTTGCGGGCGAAAATCGGTATCAGCCGCTCCGAAGCGAACCGCCGGTTACGCCTCGGACATGACGTCCTGCCCGAGGTTCCCGGGCCAGGAGCCGCGCTCGTACCTGCCTTGGGTGTGCTGGCTGAAGCGACCAAGGTCGGTGCGCTCAGCAGCCGTGCTGCGACCATCATCCGCAACTCCGTGCACCGGGTCTCCACTGTCGCGACCGGCCGTGAGCTGGATGCCATGGAAGAGCACCTGGTCCGCCAGGCCGTTGAGTCCGACGAAGACGTCCTGCGGGCCCTCGCCCAACGCTGGGAAGACATCATCGACCAGGACGGCACCGAACCCACCGAAAAAACCCTCCGCGCACGCCAGGGTGTGTTCCTGCGCGGTAGGCGCCACGGCCTGCACTTCATGGAAATCGGCGCCACCGACGAACAATACGAACACCTCATCACCGTCATGAACACCGCCACCAACCCCAGAACTCAGGGCACCGTTTCAGCGCCCGACGAGCCGACCCGTGAACAGAACCTGCTCGACGGGCTGGTTTCAGCATGCCGGATCGCGCTAACAGGTGATGGTCTTCCAGCGACCGGAGGACACCGACCCCAGGTAATGGTTACCATCAACTACCGCGACCTCCTCAAAGACCTGGCAGACAGCGGACACGACGGGCATTCGGTCTTCGCCCAACAGATAAGCGCCCGCAGCATCCGCAAACTCGCCTGCGACGCCGACATCCTCCCGCTCGTCCTCGGCGGCAAGGGTCAGGTCTTGGACATCGGCCGCACCCAACGTCTCTTCCCACCACATCTGCGACGGGCACTGGTCGCACGCGACAAAGGCTGCGCGTTCCCCGACTGCACCACACCCGCAACCTGGTGCGAAGCCCACCACATCATCCCCTGGGCTGCAGGCGGAACCACCAACATCAGCGACGGCGTGCTGCTCTGCACCCGACACCACCACCAGATCCATGAGGGAAATTGGACAGTCGAATCAGTCAACGGAATCCCCTGGTTCAGACCACCCAAATACCTCGACCCGCAACGAACGCCCAGACGCAACCGCTACTGGCAAGTAGAACAAGCCATCCACAACCACCTCGCGCGCTCTGACACCGGCACGAGCTCCAACGCGTCCAGGAGCACCCGCACCCACATCGGCACCGATGCCGGCACCGATGCCGGCGCCGGCACCCACACGGCACCACCGTGATCAGCGGCAGTGTTGCGGCAGCCAGTAACCTACTGGCTGGGCCTACTCGCCGGACGCACGGTCCCCGGCCTCACGGCGCCGGGTGGCCGCGTGTTCCACGACATCGTCAAGGTCGTCCATGCTGAGCAGGTCCTTGCGCAGGTGCTTGGTGCGGTACCCGGCGCGTCCCACCATGTGTGCCGACACCGGCGCAGTGAGCAACTGGAAGATCCAGCAGACGATCAGGACGGGCACAACTGCCCAGGAGCGCTGTTGCACCGCGATGGCCAACAGGAACAACAACAGTCCCAGCACCTGGGGTTTGGTTGCCGCGTGCATGCGGCTCAGCAGGTCAGGAAACCGCAACAGTCCGACGGCTGCAGCCAGCGACATGAGCGCTCCACCGAGAAGCAAAACGGCGGTCAGGACATCCAGGGCAGCATCCATCAGCGGCTCACTTCTTTTCCGTGACGAACCGGGCGACCGTCACCGAAGCAATAAATCCGACGACGGACGTTGCCACGAGGATCACGAGGCTGTTGGTGTGCCCGTTGAAGACCATGTCAGCAGCGAGCGCGCCACCTACGATCGCGAGCAGAACGTCAACGGCCAGCACCCGGTCGAGGATCGAAGGACCACGCGCCACCCGGTAAATGGCGCACAACGCCGAGACTCCGAGGATTACAGCGATGATTCCGAGAATCACGTTCACGGGTGTCCCCTTCCGTCGAGGTGGTGCGGCGCATCGGTGCCGAGCAGCGCCAGATCCTCCCGGGTGCCCATGACCCGGATTAGCCATTCCTCGGTACGCCGGGCGTTCTGGCGCACCTTCTCGGCGTCGTCCCTGGTAGTGACATTCAGGCAGTGCAGATACAGCGTGGATGTGGAGCGGTCCACCTCCACCACCAGGGATCCCGGAATCAGGGAAAGGACATGCCCGGTCGCGGTGACCAGCAGGTCGGACGGACTGCGCAAGCGCACAGCCACAACTGCGTTCTGCAGCTTCGGGCCCCGGGTGAGTGCCAGCCAGAATACCTGAAAGCTTGCCAGCACCAACTGGTGCAGGAACCGTCCGGCGAATCCGACGGCATAGAGCACGTTGAACCGCCCACTGAGCTCAACTGGCGGGAGATACAGCAGGTTGGCGACAGCAAACGCGATGATCGCTCCGAACACCATGTTTCCCAGGCTGAAGTCCTGCCAGAGCGCTCCCCATACGATGACGAGCCAGACCAGCAGCGGCAGTTCGACCCGGAGCGGGATCTTTTGTCTGGACATCATGGGGTTGCTCCTGCCGCTTCGGTGGCCGCTTCGGTAGCGCCTTCGCCCAGGACAGCGTCAATATAGGGTGTCCGCTCAAGCATCTGCTGTGCCGCCTGGTCACTGAGGGCAAACAGCGGACCTCCCAACAGGGTCAGGCTGACGCCCAGCAGCACCAGCCCGGCGGTAGCGCCAACCATGCTGCGGGGCAACAGGTTCACGGCAGTCCGGCCCGCAAATTTTCCGGTGCTATGCCCTGAAACCCTCCGTGAGGTTCGAACGGCTGAGCCGTCGGCTGACGTTGCCATCAGGATGGGATCGGGGTGGGTTGCATCCTCCGGCCGGCGCCAGAAGGCCCGGTTCCACACCCGTGCGATCACCAGCAGCGTCAGCAGGCTCGTCAGCACTCCCGCACCCACAAGCACATACGCCAACGGCGTTCCCAGTTCCACACCGGCCTGCAGCAGTCCCAGCTTGCCAAGGAAGCCGGAAAACGGCGGAATGCCGGCCAGGTTCATGCCCGGAACAAAGAACAAGAGAGCCAGTAGCGGGGAGATTTTCGCGAGTCCACCCAGCCGGTCCATGTTGGCCGTCCCACCCCGGCGTTCAATCAGCCCGGTCACGAGGAACAGGCTGGTCTGCACAATGATGTGGTGCGCAACGTAGTACACCGCCGCTCCCAGACCGATAACCGTCGAAATGGCGAGCCCGAAGACCATGTAACCGATATGGCTGACCAGCGTGAAAGAGAGCATACGTTTGATATCCGACTGCGCCAGCGCACCAAGGATTCCGACGATCATGGTGAGCATCGCAACCACCATCAGCAGCGTGTTGATGCGGTCTCCGGGAAACAGAAGGGTTTCGGTCCGGACCATGGCGTACACGCCAACCTTCGTCAGCAAACCCGCAAACACAGCGGTGACGGGCGCAGGGGCAGTCGGATAGGAGTCAGGGAGCCAAAAGGACAACGGGAAGATCGCAGCCTTGATGCCGAAAGCGACCAGCAGCATCAGGTGCAGGATCATCTGCGTTCCGTGATCAATGTCCGCAAGCTTCAGCGCAAGGTCCGCCATATTGATGGTGCCGGTAGCCGCATAGATCATTCCAATACTGATGAGGAACAGCATCGATGACACCACACTGACGACGACGTAGGTCACCCCCGCACGGATGCGCGGCGTGGTGCCTCCGAGGGTCATGAGCACGTAACTTGCGGTCAGCAGGATCTCGAATCCCACGTACAGATTGAACAGGTCACCTGCGAGGAACGCATTGGAGACCCCTGCCACCAGGATCAGGTAGGTCGGGTGGAAGATCGAGATGGGACCGTCTTCGTCCCCATCTGTCATTCCCTGGCCGGTGGCATAGATCAGGACTGCCAGGCTGACTGCGGAGGACACCACGAGCATCAGGGCAGAAAACTGATCCACAACCATCGTGATGCCGAACGGCGCCGCCCAATTGCCGATGAAGACCGCCGTGGTGCCTTTCCCGCTGGTGTCGATCAGCAGGAAGATCTCGATCAGGAGGGTCACACACAATGTTGTGATGCTAACGGCCCGCTGGGAACGCGAATGCCGGATAAGCACGAACGCCAGTGCCGCTCCGAGAAACGGAAGAACGACGGCCAGGGGCGCAAGATTTGCTATGTTCATCGCCCCTCCGTCCGTGGTTTGTTTGCTCTTCTGGCGGTTGCCGTACGTTGGGCGCCCGGTGCTTCTTCGGCTTCCTCAACCGGCGTAAATTCTGTGGTCTCGATGGGCACCTCGGCGTCGTCTTCGGCGTCAAAGCTGCTCTGCGACGCCACTCGCCGGTCTTCAATGTCATCCTGCACTTCGTCCTGGCGTCCGAGGACCCACGAACGGTAGATGATGCCGAGCATGAAGGCGGTGACGGCGAAGGAAATCACGATGGAGGTAAGGATCAAGGCCTGTGGTAGGGGATCGCTATATTCCTCGGCCGGAATATCAGCCGAGTACAGCGGCGCCTTGCCCGCGGCTCCACCGCCGGCCAGGAGCAGCATGTTCGCTCCATTGGTGAGCATGATCAGCCCGAGCAGTACCCGGGTCAGGCTCCGCTCGAGCAGCAGATAGATCCCGGCAGCAAAGAGCGCACCCATGATGACAAGCAGCGTGATGTTGACGCTCACTGAGCCACCCCTTCTTCCGGGTCCCTGGTCTTCGTCTGCGACGTCTTTGCCTCCGAGGTTTTCGCCTCAGGCGTCTTCGTCGGTTCAGGCGTTCCTGCATCGATGGTTGCGGTGACGCCTTCGCTGCGTTCGTCGATCTCGGAGCCCAGGCTGCGCAGCACGTCAAGCACCAGTCCGACCACCACCAGGTAGACCCCGATGTCGAAGATGGTCGACGTCACGAACTTGATGTCCCCGAATACGGGCCAGGTTGTCTCGATGATCGCGCTCTGAAACACCTCACCGCCCAGGAACACCGGCACGATAGCCGTCAGCGCCGCCGTTGCAAGACCTCCGCCAAGGAGCAGGCCGGCACTGATCGGCGTAGCCTCAGCCAGTTCAAAGCGGCCGCCGGCGAGGTAGCGGATGGTCAGGGCCAGCCCTGCCATCAGTCCGCCGGCAAACCCACCGCCCGGAAGGTTGTGCCCGGCAAGCAGAAGGTAGATCGAGAAAATGATCACCGAGTGGAAGAGCAGACGGGTAATCACCTCGAAGATGATGGAGCGTCGTTCCGGTGCAAGGGTCCGGCCCGCAACCAGCCAGGCGTCGTTCGCGGAGCTCGCGAACTTCTTGGCCAGTTCCAAGGCTGCGGCCTCCCTACCGTACGCGTCGATCGGTTCCTTGCCCCGCCCGACCGTACCGCTCTTGACGCCGTCCGCCCGCACTCTTCCGTCGCCACGGCCACGAATGAAAATCAGGCTGGCGACTCCGGTCGCAGCGATCGCGAGCACACTGATTTCGCCGAAGGTGTCCCATGCCCGGATGTCCACGAGAGTGACGTTGACGATGTTGGCGCCTCCGCCGTCGTCGTAAGCAAGCGAGGGAAAGCTCAGCGAGATGGGTTCCGCCACCCGGGAAGCCATCGCCGACATCGCGATCGCCACCATCACCGAGCCGAAGGAGATGCCCAGGACCGCGCGGAGGAGCCGGTATTTGCGGCCAGGGGCCCGCTGCCACAGGCGCGCTGGGAGGGACCGCAACGCGAGGACGAATGCAACCAGAACGATCGTCTCGACCAGCAGTTGGGTCAGCGCCAGGTCCGGAGCGCCCTGCAGCGCGAAGATCAGCGCGATCCCGTAACCGGTGACACCCACCATGATCACGGCCATGAATCGCTTGGTCGCCCGAAGCGCAGCAATCGCGCCAAGGATGATAACGACGCCGGCAATGAGCTGGGCCGGCGAGTCCGCCAGGTACCAGTCCTGCGGAACCGGTGCATCAAAGAAGATCAGGGCGCTCAGCGGCGTGATAATCGCCATCGTGAGGATGACAAACAGGTAGAACGCCAGCGAACCTCGCTGAGTTCGGCCGGTGAGCCAGACCGCCACGTCATCGAGCACACCGATAACGGCCTTGTAGTTCCGCTCGGCGTCGATGTCGGGGGCAACCCTGGTCTGAAGCCGTTCGAAGCGATCACGCAGCAGGAAGAGCGTCAGGCCGCCCGCGATCGACAGCAGGGACAGGAACAACGCCGGCGTGACGCCGTGCCAGAGCAGCAGGTGGGGAGTCTCCTCGCCCGCCGGAAAGGTGCTGAGGTAGGGCTGGATCGCCGAGTCGAGCGGCGTCGGCCACAGCCCAAAGACGACCGATGCACCGGCCAGCAGCGCCGGAGCGAACAGGAAGGACGGCTCAACCCGTTTGAATGGCGTTGGGTTCGCTGACTTCCTGGCGAAACCACCCCAGATAAAGCGGGCGCTGTACGCGAAAGTCAGCATGGAGCCCAGAACAATTCCGACGAGCATCACCATGCCTACCGGCCCCTCCTCCGCCCGGTGGACAAATGCCTCGAAGACGGATTCCTTGGCCACGAACCCCAGGAGCGGAGGTATTCCGGCCATTGACGCGGCTGCGAGAACAGCGACCACGGCAAGCACCGGCGCAGACCGGCCGATCCCGCACAACTTCCGGATGTCACGGGTACCGGACTGGTGATCGATGATGCCGACCACGAGAAAGAGCGTCGCCTTGAAGAACCCGTGGGCAAGCAGGAGCCCCAGTCCGGCAAGCGCAGCTTCCTGGCCACCCAGGCCAACAACGATGGTCAGGAAACCCAGCTGGCTCACGGTGCCGTAGGCGAGAAGGAGCTTCAGGTCATGCTGGCGCAGGGCGCGCCACCCGCCGAAGATCATCGTTGCGAGACCGAGGCTGAGGACGATCGGCGGCCACAGCAGGGTGTCGGAAAACCCAGGCGCAAACCGGGCAATGAGATAGATGCCGGCTTTCACCATTGCGGCAGCATGAAGGTAGGCACTGACCGGCGTGGGTGCTGCCATGGCGCTGGGAAGCCAGAAATGGAATGGCACCAATGCGGATTTGGAGAGCGCACCTACCAGGATCAGGACGATCGCCGTCTCCACTGCAGGGCCGGTGAGCGAGTCTGCACGCGCAAGGATGTCCGAGAGCCGGTAGGTCCCGGCTGACTGCCCCAGAACGATGAGGCCCACGAGCATGGCCAGCCCGCCGAGCGTGGTCACAATGAGCGCCTGCAGCGCAGCACGCCTCGCGGAGAGGCGATGCCTCGAGTATCCGATCAGTAAGTAGGACAGAACTGTTGTCAGTTCCCAGAAGATGAACAAGAGGATGAGGTCATCGGCGATGACCAGGCCGAACATGGCCCCCGCGAAGGCAAGCAGCTGTGCGCCGAACGGGCCGATGTCGGCGTCGTCCTGCTTGAAGTAGCGCGCACAGTAGAACAGCACCAGAGACCCGACGCCGAGAACAAGGATGCTGAGCACCGCGGCCAGCGCGTCCATGCGGAAGGCCAGTTCCAGTTGAAGCTGGGGAATCCAGGGGACGACCACGGACGGCGGTGCGTTGGGTTGGCCGTTGCCGCTGAGCTGGTCCGCGTCGATGTAATCGGCGAAGGTCACCAGCAGCCACACGAATCCCGCTGCAGGTACCGCAGCAAGGAGATAGAAGGCCGAGCGGCCCATCAGGCGGAAGATCAAGGGCGCTATTGCGGCCACCGCGAAGAGGGCGATGAGCACGGATAGCACGATGATCTCCTGATCTCTCAGAGTGAGACGGTCAGCTGACGGTCAAGGGCATGTGTCTATTCTACCCGTGGCATACTCGACGCTGCCTCCCGGTTCTGCCCAGCGCACAAGTCGCCGACAAGGGAATAAAAGCGACCCTCACCCAGTTGTCCGTTCGCAGCGGATAGCATGCAGCCTATGAGCACGGACTCCCAACACCCCCCTGGACGACTCCTTTCCAAGCCCGTGCTTGCGTGGGCTTCATGGGACTGGGGGTCAGCGGCTTTCAACGCAGTCATGACCACCTTCGTCTTCACCGTCTATCTCACGTCCGACGCCTTCGGTGGGGAAACCTATGCGTCGGAGGTTCTCGGTTGGGGCCTGGCAGTTGCCGGCCTGCTCATTGCGCTCCTCGCGCCCGTAACGGGTCAACGCTCAGATGTGGGCGGTCGCCGCAAACTCTGGCTGGGCGTGAACAGCCTGGCCGTCGCGGCATTGACCGCCCTGTGTTTCTTCGTCTTTCCGCGGCCTGAACTGCTGATCCTCGGCGTTGCGCTGATCGCGGCCGCGAATATCTTCTTTGAGTTCGCCGGCGTCAACTACAACGCCATGCTTGCCCAGATCTCCACCCCGTCCAGCGTGGGACGGGTCAGCGGGTTCGGGTGGGCAATGGGATATGTGGGCGGCATTGTGGCCCTGGTGATCGTTCTGGTCGCTTTTGTCCAGCCGGTTTTCGACTGGTTCGGGTCCAGCACCGAGGGAGCGTTGAACATCCGATTGGTCGCTGTGTTCTCCGCTCTTTGGTTTCTTGCCTTCGCACTCCCGGTGATGTTCGCGGTTCCTGAAGTCCCCCGCCAGCGACAGGCCGACCGCCTGAGTTTCCTCGCCTCCTACGGATTACTCTTCCGGCGCATCAAGGCGATTTACCGGACCAGCCCGCACACCATCTTCTTCCTGCTCGCGAGCGCCATCTTCCGTGACGGTTTGGCGGCGGTGTTCACTTTCGGCGGCATCATCGCTGCCGGAACATTCGGTTTCGAACTCAGCGAAGTTATTCTGTTCGCCATCGTGGGTAATGTCATCGCTGCAATCGGTGCAGTGATCGGCGGCTACTTCGATGACCGCGTCGGTCCCAAGATGGTCATCATCGTGTCGCTGATCGGTCTCCTGGTCGCGGGCACCGCCGTGATGGTCCTTGGAGCGGCAGATCAGCAGATGTTCGGGTTGAGCTGGAGCGGAGATACGACGTTCTGGATCTTCGGGCTCCTGCTCACCCTGTTTGTGGGTCCGGCACAGGCCTCTTCCCGCGCCTACCTGGCACGCCTGTCACCACGGGGTGAGGAGGGCGAGATGTTCGGGCTGTATGCCACCACCGGCCGTGCGGTGAGCTTCCTGGCTCCGGCACTGTTCTCCCTCTTCATCGGCATCTTCGGGGAACAGCGGTTCGGGATCCTCGGCATTCTGGTGGTGTTGCTGGCCGGCCTGCTGGTACTGCTCCCGGTGAAGCCGCCCGCAAAGGTGACTCCCGCCGTCGTTCCTGCTCCGTAGCCCCGCTGGTTTTGAAGCGCGGACGCACGTCCGCGCTTCACAGCACGTCCCGCGCTGCGAAGCACGTCCGGCGCTGCGAAGCCCGCTCAGCAGGAACTCAGCGGGAAGCAGTTTCTTCGGCGATTTCGGTGCGGTGGAAGTTCAGATGGCTACGCGACGCCGTCGGCCCCCGCTGGCCCTGATAGCGGTTGCCGTACTGTCCCGAACCGTAGGAGTGCTCCGCGGGCGAGGTGAGCTTGAAGAAGCAGAGCTGGCCGATTTTGGAACCCGGCCACAATTTGATCGGTAGGGTTGCCATGTTGGACAGCTCAAGGGTGACGTGACCCGAGAAACCGGGATCGATGAAGCCTGCCGTCGAGTGGGTGAGCAGACCCAGACGCCCAAGCGAGGACTTGCCCTCGAGGCGCGCCGCGATGTCGTCAGGAAGTGTGACCTTCTCATACGTGGAGCCGAGGACGAACTCGCCCGGGTGGAGGATGAACGGCTCATCCGGAGCGACCTCCACCAGTCGGGTCAGGTCTGGCTGATTCTCGGCCGGGTCGATGTGCGCGTACTTGTGGTTATCGAAAAGCCGAAAAAACCGGTCGATGCGGACATCGACGCTCGACGGCTGCACCATCTCCGGTTCATAGGGGTCGAGGGCGATGCGCCCGGCGGCAATTTCGGTTCGGATGTCGCGGTCGGAGATCAGCACCGTCTAAAAATACCGCACCGGTCAGGCCTGCCCGATCTCGGTCCTTACTGCGAACAGCTCCGGGAAGAACGTCAGCTCCAGCGCCTTCTGCAGGAACCCGACGCCGCTGGACCCGCCGGTTCCGGCCTTGTGGCCGATGGTTCTCTCCACCGTCTTCAGGTGCCTGAACCGCCATAGCTGGAAGTTGTCCTCCAGGTCCACGAGCTCTTCACACGCCTCGTAGACGTCCCAGTGACCGGCAGCGTCCTCATACACCTCCTTGTAGACCTGGACCAGCCCGGGGTTGAACTCATGCGCGCGCGTTACGTCCCGTTCAAGCAGTTCCGTGGGGATAACGTAGCCGCGACGCGAGAGGTAGGCAATGAACTCGTCGTAGATGCTGGTTTCCCGAAGCAGCCGCGACAGGAGCTCGAAAGCTTCAGCGTCACTTTCGAACACCTGCAGCATTCCCGCGTTCTTGTTGCCGAGCAGGAATTCGACGGCACGGTACTGGTAGGACTGGAACCCGCTGGCTGCCTGGAGCGCACCGCGGAACTCCGCATATTCCGACGGCGTGAGCGTCGCCAGAACAGACCACTGTTCGGTCAGCGAGCGCTGAATATGCTTGATGCGCGCTATGCCCTTCATGGCTGCCCGTAGATCATCCGCCTGCAGGTGCGTACGGACCGCACCGAGCTCATGCAGGACAAGCTTCAGCCAGAGTTCGGAGGTCTGGTGCTGGATAATGAACAGCATTTCATCATGGTGTTCCGGCCTACTGACCGGATGCTGCGCGGAAAGAATGGAGTCCAGAGCGAGGTAGGACCCATAACTCATCTTCCCCGAGAAATCCTTTTCGATGCCTGCTTCAAGGTTTCTGGTATTCCGCTCCACGCTCATGCCTCCCAGCGTAGTTCTTCGCACCAGTGAACTGCGCCACCGCGATCGCGCCTTTGGAGACTGCCATTGAAGACTGTCAGGGGCGGCCGCTAGGTTGGGGGAACCCGAGGAGGCGCCATGATCCCACCCACACCGTCCCACGTTCGCTGCAGCATTGTTCCGCCCTACCTCTTGGCACGGCTGGCTGGACTCGAAGCTCCGGAACATCAGTCTGCCGCGGCCGCCGCCCGGCGCGCACTGGTGGAGTTGGACCCGATCCATCATGCCCGCGCCACAGCTCCCAGGGATTCATCGCGGGGAGCCGGTACCGCCGTCGTCCTGGCCCTTCGCCGAACCATAGCGGACGCAGGCGGCAGCGAATCCCTGCCTGGACAGATTGTCCGCCGGGAAGGCGATCCGCCTATGGGCGATGCAGCGGTGGATGAAGCGTATGCCGGCCTTGGTGCGACGTATGAGCTGTTCAGCGAGGTGTACAAAAGAGCGTCAATTGACAACTCGGGCCTGCCGCTGGATGCCACGGTTCACTACGGGCAGCAGTATGACAACGCGTTCTGGGACGGCACCCGGATGGTGTTCGGAGACGGTGACGGTGAGGTCTTCGGTCGTTTCACGGCGTCGCTCACGGTGATCGGCCACGAACTGGCACATGGATTCACGCAGTACTCCTCCAACCTGCGGTACCAGGGCCAGTCGGGCGCGCTCAACGAATCCATCTCGGATGTCTTCGGCGTGCTGGTCGAGCAGCGTCAGCTGGGCCAGTCTGCAGATGCAGCGAGCTGGCTGGTCGGTGAAGGCCTCTTCACTGACCAGGTGGAGGGGCGCGCGCTGCGCTCGCTGAAGGCGCCGGGAACCGCTTACGACGACGACGTCCTCGGCAAGGATCCACAGCCCGCCACCATGGCGGATTACGTGGACACCACGTCGGACAACGGCGGCGTGCACATCAATTCCGGTATCCCGAACCATGCCTTCTACATCGCAGCCGCACGGCTGGGCGGAAATGCGTGGGAGCGCTGTGGGCAGATCTGGTATGACGCCGCAACCGGTGGCCGCGTTCCCACGGACTGCGATTTCTCGCTGTTCGCTTCCGTAACCGTTGAAGCCGCCATCGCCCGATTCGGGGATGGGTCACCGGAGGCGGACGCGGTCCGTTATGCGTGGCGGGAAGTGGGCGTGCTGTGACGCGGATTGAGGTATCGCGTTCGGGCGGATTCGCCGGGCTGACCCGCACGTGGAGTGTGGAGGTGAGCTCCACCGAGGCGGAGGAACGCTGGCTGCCCCTCCTGGAGGGTGCGGACAACAGCGGAGTCGAGGATGCTGAACGCGATCGCTACGTCTACCACATCGCTATCGGTTACCGGGAAGTGACCGTCGCCGAGAGCGCGGTGGAAGGCCCCTGGAAGGAACTCGTGGAGTGGGTCAAAAACGCCTCGTCCAGCCAGCGTGGAGAAGACTCGGGTCAGGAATCCGGTCAGGCGCCCGGCTGAGGTCCGCCAAGACGCCGGTAACCGCGCGGGCGCCTAATGCATCCCGCACATGTTGTAGTGTTTATGGAGCGGTTTCGGCCGCATGCGGGCGTAGCTCAATGGTAGAGCGCTAGCTTCCCAAGCTCGATACGCGGGTTCGATTCCCGTCGCCCGCTCCATAGGTAAAACCGTACGCTCTTCACGTGAAACCGGCCGCTCCAAAGTTGGACCCGCGCCTCCGAGGTACAACGGTCAGCTTGTAGAGCGCGGCCCAAACATGATTACCGCAACGCCCGCGAGGCAGACGGCGCTTCCGATCAAATCCCAGAGGTCAGGCCGGAAACCGTCAAAGGCCATACCCCACGCAAGTGATCCCACAACGAAGACGCCGCCATACGCGGCAAGGATCCGGCCGAAGTGAGCATCAGGCTGCAGAGTCGCAACGAAGCCGTAAGCACCGAGGGCCATGACCCCCAAACCTGCCCACCACCACGGCTGGCCTTCCCGCACGCTCTGCCACACGAGCCACGCTCCCCCGATCTCGGCCACCGCTGCGACGGCAAAAAGGACAATGACGAGAAGGATGCTCATGACCCCATTATTTCGCTGCGTTGCAATTTACTGCTCTGCTATCTAGCTGCGCCGCAATGTCCCTGCGACGTTGTCTCCCTGCGCTGCTATTTCCCAGCCACGTTCTGGGCGCGCGCACAAGCCAGCCGTCCGGCTACGAAACCTTCGGCACAATCGCAACCAACCGGCGTCGTTCATCGTGCGCTGATGTCCAGCGAAAGCGAACAGTCAACTGGCCGCGACGGGCAAGCACGACGGCGATGCCTCCCGCCGCCAGAACGGGAACACCTCCGGCAATCACCATGGTGGGCTGTGCACCGATGTTCTCCGCAAGCCACCCGATCATGGGACCACCGAGTGCCTGCCCGCCGATGAGCACCATCATGTAGAGGCTCATCACGCGTCCGCGGATGGCCAGGTTGGTGGATGTCTGAACCAGCTGGTTGGCTCCCGTGACAAACCACAGGCAGCCGATTCCTGCACAGAACATCAGCATGGTGAATACGAGTTGGCTAGGCACATACGCGGCGATCACCATGAACCCTCCAAACGCCGTCATTCCGCCAAGCACCCCGCGCAGCCGCAGCGTTGTTCGGCGGGTGGACGCGAGAGCACCGACCAGCGAGCCGCTGGCCAGGGCGGTATTGAGCAGGCCGTAGCCGCCCGCCCCCGATTCGAAGACGCTGTCGGCAAAAGCTGCCAGAAGCACCGGTGTGCTGAGCGCAAAGACGGCCACGAAGGCGGCGCAGACCGTGGTCCAGAAAATAGCCGGCTTGTCGAGGAGGTACCGTGCACCCGCACGCAACTGCCCCTTCGCGCGGGGTGCCGGCGCCGTCGCGTTGAGTTGGTCAGTACGCAGCCGGGCCAGCGTCAGCACTGTGTAGCAGCAGGCAATCGCGTTGATCGCGAACGCCCACCCGCCTCCAACGGCAACAATGAGCAACCCACTGATTGCCGGACCCACCATGGCGCCGAGTTGGAAGATCGACGAGTTGAGGCTGATGGCATTTCGCAGGTGGATTGGCCCAACGAGGTCATTGACGAAGACCTGACGCGCGGGAGCGTCCACCACAGTCACCAGGCCGAGGACAAAGGCAATGAGGTAGACGTGCCACACCTCGATCAGACCCGAGAGCGCCAGCACCGCCATGGCTGCCGCCATGAGTGCCGCAACACTCTGCGAAATGATGAGGAGGGTGCGTTTGGAATAGCGGTCCGCCACCACTCCTCCCCAAGGCCCGAGAACCAGCATGGGAGCGAACTGCAGCGCAACAGTCACGCCAACGGCTGCCACGGATCCCGACAGCTCGAGGACCATCCAGTCCTGTGCAATGCGCTGCATCCAGACAGCTACGACGGCGATGAGGTGGGAGATTGCGAACAGGCGGAAGTTGGGGATGCGAAGCGAGATGAACGTGTCGCGCCAGGCTGGGCGCTGCGAGGTGACGGGAATCGGGGCGGTCAGTGTGGGGTCTCCGGCCGGTGCGGAGGGGGGTGGGGGTGCCAAGGGAACTTTCCTGAACTTGGTGGGATAGGGATTGGAGCGGTCAGTACCCCTTCAACGCTAACCAGCCACCCTCCTATTAGGAATGGTGATTGAGCTTATAAGTACTATTGAGAAACGTAATGGCTGGACGAAGGGTAGCCCGTGTACGACTCCATCCAACTCAAATCCTTCCTGGCCGTCGCTGAGACCCGCAGTTTCACGGGAGCCGCAACCCGGCTCGGGCTGAGCCAGCCGACTGTCAGCCAGCATGTCCGGAAGCTTGAAAAGGCCGCCGGCCGGATGCTCATCGCGCGGGATACCCGGGAAGTCCGTCTCACCGACAACGGCGATGCGATGGCCGGGTTCGCGAGAACCATACTGGCGGCCCAGGAACAGGCGCTCACCTACTTCTCTGGGTCCGCCATGCGCGGACGGCTGCGCTTTGGGGTTGCCGATGACCTCGCCATCACCCAGCTTCCCCGGATCCTCCGGCACTTCCGTCAGCTCTACCCACAGATCAACCTTGAACTGACGGTGTCGCAAAGCCCGCCGCTGCTGCGCCGCCTGCGTGCCGGTCAACTGGACCTGATCCTCATCAAGTACATGGCCGGTACGGGTGAGGGCACCCTGGTGCAGCGTGACCGCCTTGTGTGGGCGGGTCATGCCAAGACAACGCTCGACGACGGCGCCCCGGTCCCGCTGATTGCCTACCAGGCGCCCAGCCTCAGCCGGCAAATGGCGATCGAAGCACTAGAGCAGGCGGGCAGGACCTGGCGGATCACGTGCAATACCCGGGAAATCAACGGCGTGCTGGCGGCCGCACGCGCGGGAATCGGGCTGGCCGTTTTTCCTCAGTCCCTCATCCCCGATGACCTCGTCCAGGTGACCAACCGCTTCGATCTGCCTCCGCTGGGTGACGTGGACTTCACACTGCTGAGTAACCCGCTGGCAAACCAGGAGCTTGTCGAGACGTTGAGCACCGCCATCCTCGGCCGTGCGCTGCGTAAACCGACGGACTCCTGACCACGGCCGCATGGCCAGTGCCGGGGCCAGCCCCGGGGCCAGCCCCGGGGCCGGCTGAGCGTGCTCAAGGCCACATCGCAGCGAAACGCGGGCCAGCGTAGACTTGAGGCGATGAATCGCACAATGTTCAAGTCCAAGATCCACCGCGCTACGGTCACCCACGCGGATCTTCACTACGTGGGTTCTGTCACTGTTGACCTTGACCTGCTGGAAGCAGCAGACATCCTGCCCGGTGAGATGGTGTCCATTGTGGACGTCACCAACGGTGCACGTCTGGAGACTTACACCATTGCCGGAGAACGCGGTTCCGGCGTCCTCGGTATCAACGGGCCGGCGGCCCATCTGGTGCATGAGGGGGACACGGTTATTCTCATCACTTACGCAGCGATGACCACCGAAGAGGCACACTCCTATGTGCCCACCATCGTGCACGTGGATACAACCAACCGGATTATCGAACTGGGCAATGACCCTGCCGAAGGGCTTACCGAGGGCTTGCAGCGACCCCCCTTCGCCCTGAATAACGCCGCGCTGCTCTAGGTCTCCTTTCTCAAAGCGCTTCCAGTGGTCCCGCAGAATCTGCGGGACCACCTTTGTTTTTACGCTTCGATATCGGCTTGGCAACGGATCCTAGCGAATTTGTCCCTGAGGGCTTAGTGTCAGAAAGGCAAGGCTGCTTTCTTTCCTTTGACCGGCACAGGTTCTCAGGATCGGAGCGGACCAGACTCGAGGTGGAGGCGAGGTACGCATGCCGGGAAATCGCAGGATCAAGCAGCAGAAAAAGCGGATACGGAGGCGTTCGGGTGCCGTTGCGGCAACCACGCTCGGGCTTGCTTCACTTCTCCTCAGTGGATGCGGACCAGCGGAATCAGGCGTCCCCACGCTCACCTGGTATATCAACCCGGACGCCGGCGGACAGGCCGCGATTGCGGAGCGCTGTACTGAACAGGCAAACGGTGAATACCGGATCGAAACCTCGCTACTGCCCAATGATGCGGCTGCCCAGCGCGAGCAACTGGCACGCCGGCTGGCCGCGAATGATGACTCCCTGGACATCATGAGCATCGACCCACCGTTCGTCCCTGAGCTGGCAACGTTCCTCGCTCCCGTACCCGAAGGGGTCGCTGAGCGCACCACCGAAAACACGTTGGAAGGCGCACTGCAGGGAGCAATGTACAAGGATGAGCTGGTAACGGTTCCGTTCTGGGCCAATACGCAGATCCTCTGGTACCGCGAGTCCGTCGCTGAGGAAGCCGGTCTCGACATGTCGCAGCCGGTCACCTGGGACCAGCTGATGGACGTTGCCGCTGAGCTGGACGTGGAACTTGGCGTCCAGGGCTCACAGGCCGAATCGATGACCGTATGGATCAACTCCCTCATCGAGTCAGCCGGTGGAACCATCCTCGAAACTCCGGAAGCACCCGCAGATGAGATTGAGTTGGGCCTTGTCAGTGAGGCAGCGCGTGAGGCTGCCCGCATCATCGGGACAATCGGCGATCAGGAGCTGGGCGGACCGGGGCTGGCAACATCCACCGAGAACACTTCACTGAACCTCTTCCAGGGCGAGTCCGGTTCCTTCATGGTCAACTACCCCTTCGTCTGGCCTGCCACGCAGTCCGCAGTAGAGGGAGGCTCGCTTGATCAGGCAGTGCTCGATGACATCGGGTGGGCGCTATACCCACGGGTTTACGAGGACCAGGAAACTGCTCCCCCGCTGGGCGGAATCAACCTCGGCGTCGGGGCGGACAGTGACAACCCTGAACTGGCGTACAAGGCGATCGAATGCATCGTTCAGCCCGAGAACCAGACCGAGTACTTCCTGACCAACGGCAACCCGCCGTCCAACTCGGAATCCTACGAGGATCCCCGGATCGAGGAACAGTTCCCCATGGCTGAGACCATCCGCCAGTCACTGGAACTCGCAGCACCGCGGCCGCAGACCCCGTTCTACAACGAAATTTCCACCGGCCTCCAGCAGACCTGGACACCGCCGGATGAAGTGGAGCCGGAAACCACTCCGGAGGAATCGGCGGAATTCATTACCGCCGTGCTGAGAGGGGAGAGGCTGCTGTGACCAGCGCAATCACCAAGAACCCGCGGGCCATGAAGTCCGACGACGGCCCTCACAACGATTACAGCGACCGGGCAAAGGCTGAGCGACGCCTGGGGTGGTTACTCGCCGGTCCTGCCTTCATCATCATGCTGGCGGTCACCCTCTACCCGATCATCCAGGCGTTCTTCGATTCGCTGTATGCCTTCCGGTTGACGGCTCCCGACGAGCGCGAGTTCATCTTCCTGCAGAACTACGTGACCATCCTGGGTGATCCCGTGTGGTGGCGGGATCTGGCAGTCACCTCACTGATCACGGTGGTGACGGTCGCCGTCGAACTTGTCCTCGGCTTTGCCCTTGCCCTGGTGATGCACCGGGCGCTGAAAGCCGTCCGGGGTTGGCTCCGTACCGCCATCCTGGTGCCCTACGGAATCATCACCGTGGTCTCGGCCTACGCGTGGTTCTACGCATTCGACATCAGTTCCGGATATGTGAACTCGTGGTTTGACTGGGTACCGGGCATCGATCAGGACCTGAACTGGTTTGCACAGGCCAGCACGGCTCTGCCGGTCATCATGGCCTCGGAGATCTGGAAGACCACACCGTTCATCTCCCTCCTCCTGTTGGCCGGACTGGCGCAGGTGCCTGATGAACTGACGGAAGCCGCCAAAGTTGACGGCGCCACCTGGTGGGAGCAGATGCGCAAGGTCATCATCCCGAATATGAAGGCGGCCATCATGGTTGCCGTCCTCTTCC
Source organism: Arthrobacter vasquezii (assembly GCF_029455255.1). Lineage (NCBI taxonomy): Bacteria > Bacillati > Actinomycetota > Actinomycetes > Micrococcales > Micrococcaceae > Arthrobacter > Arthrobacter vasquezii. Next base: position 51,716 of record NZ_JAROKN010000004.1, read on the forward strand.
GGGCGCTGGACGCGTTCCGAATATTCGACAACGTGTTCATCATGACAAACGGCCAGTACGGAACCGAGGTGCTTTCCCTCCTCGCCTACCGAACCTCCATCAGTAGGTTGGAGATTGGCCTCGGATCAGCTGTGTCAGTACTCCTGTTCGCCTGTGTCCTGCTGATCAGCTTCATTGCGATCAAGGTATTCAAGGTGGACCTGAGCGGATCAACAGGAGGAAAGCGATGAAGTCGACTGGCCGCGAAAAGCTCATCTGGACGATTATCTCGATTGCAGTTCTCATCTATGCCTTGTTTCCCGTGGCATCGATCTTCGCTACCTCGTTCAAGGCACCCGGGGATCTGACCAACGGGAACTTCCTTCCCACGCCGGGCTTGGCCACACTGGACAATTACGAACAGATTCTGGTGGGAGACGCTCAGGGACTCTTCCTCTCCGCGCTGCGGAATTCGATCGGAATCTCGCTGATTGCAACCTTCATCGCAGTTGTGCTGGCCACACTGTGCGCCTACGCCATTGCGCGTCTTGACTTCCCCGGCAAGAAACTCATCCTGACGACGGCGCTGGCAGTCTCAATCTTCCCGGTCATCTCGATCGTCACCCCGCTGTTCAACCTGTGGCGGAACATCGGTCTGTATGACACCTGGCTCGGGCTGATCATCCCCTACCTGTCACTCACGCTCCCGATTTCCATCTGGACGCTGGCGGCCTTCTTCCGCCAGATCCCCTGGGAACTGGAGCAAGCCGCACAGGTGGACGGCGCCACGACCTGGCAAGCGTTCCGCAAGGCAATTGTTCCGCTCGCCGCACCCGGCGTCTTTACGACGGCGATCATCGCCTTCTTCATCGCGTGGAACGACTTCGTGTATGGCATATCGCTGACCTCGACGGAAGCAGCGCGCCCCGTGCCCGCGGCGCTTGCGTTTTTCACCGGGGCCTCGCAGTTCGAGTCCCCCACCGGCGCGATCTCCGCGGCGGCAATCATCGTGACCATTCCGGTTGTGCTGCTGGTCCTGCTGTTCCAGCGGCAGATCGTCTCAGGCCTGACCCAGGGCGCAGTCAAGGGTTGAGTACCAAACACATCTTGAGCAACTGAAAGAAGAGGAACCAGAACATGGCTTCGATAAGGCTGAAGAACCTCGTCAAGAAGTATGGGGACGGGTTTCCCGCCGTCAATGACATCAGTATCGACATCGAGGACGGCGAATTCATCATCCTCGTTGGCCCTTCGGGCTGCGGCAAGTCAACCCTGCTGCGCATGATCGTAGGGCTCGAGGACATCACGTCCGGCGATCTCTACATCAATGACGAACGGGTCAATTCGAAGGCTCCCCGTGACCGGAACCTGGCCATGGTGTTCCAGAACTACGCGCTCTATCCGCACCTGACGGTGTATGAGAACATCGCTTTCCCGCTGCGCCTCGCCAAGGGCAAGCACAGCGAGGAAGAGGTGGACCGTCTGGTGACCGGGGCAGCCGAAACCCTCGAACTGACCGATCATCTGCAGCGCAAGCCCGCCAACCTCTCCGGCGGCCAGCGGCAGCGCGTTGCCATGGGCAGGGCCATCGTCCGGCAGGCAGATGCGTTCCTGTTCGACGAGCCGCTCTCCAACCTCGACGCCAAGCTTCGCGGGCAGATGCGCTCCGAGATTTCGCAGATGCAGCGGCGGCTGGGAACCACATCGGTCTACGTCACCCATGACCAGACCGAAGCCATGACCCTCGGGGACCGCGTGGCTGTCCTGAAGAAGGGTGAGCTCCAGCAGATCGCCTCGCCTCGGGAACTGTACGAACAGCCCGTCAATCTCTTTGTTGCAGGGTTCATTGGCTCCCCATCGATGAACTTCCTTCCGGCCACCATCGAAGGCGGCAAACTCCAGACCGCGCTCGGTGCGTTGGATATTCCTGCGGACCGCGCAGCGAAGGCAGAAGGCCGCAAGGTGGTCCTTGTGGGCGTCCGTCCGGAGTTCTTTGAGGACGCCAAGCTCGTGGATGAGGCGAAGAAGCCGCACGGTTCCACGTTCACGGCAACTCTCACCCATACGGAGTGGCTCGGTAATGAGCAGTATGGCTACATCAATTTCGATCCCGCCCCCGAAGTACGCGAACTCCTGAATAACCTCGCACGCGAGATGGATGCCGACGAGCTGCGGCCGCAGGTTGTGGTCACCCTCGACGCCGCAAGCCGCATCCGTGGCGGCCGCGAGTCGGAAATCTGGTTGGATACCCGCAAGCTGCATCTGTTTGACGCTGAGACCGGCGAGAATCTGACCCGCGATGCCGAGGCGGGAGCAGCGCTGACCGCGGAAGCGAGTGAGGAACGGGCCGAAGAGATCGAGAACGCCCGTCAGGCCGAGAGTGCCCAGCACGAGCAGAGCGCTGTCACCGGAAGGAGCGGCGGCAGCCACGCGGCTGCGAGCTGATACGGGGACTGAAGCGCAACCCGGCATCGGCACGGATCCGATCGACACCGACACCGACACCGACTGAAGACAACCCGCCGCACGGCCTTCCTGGCCCGCGGCGGGTTGTACGCTGAGCATCATGGCGAGCAAAGAGGCAAAGCACACCCCGGCCCAGCACCTCGAACAGATTAGGGCCGGCTACACGTTCGATGAGCCGTCCATCCAACTGGGTGCGGCAATCGTCGACAGCGATGTGCATGCGGAAGCCGCCGTCCGGCTGCCGTTGGCCATGATGAATCGCCACGGGCTGGTATCCGGCGCCACCGGGACCGGCAAGACCATCACACTGCAGGTCATCGCCGAACAGCTGAGCGCCCACGGCGTTCCGGTCTTCCTCGCTGACATCAAGGGAGATCTCACCGGGCTATCGACCCCGGGCACTGGCGCCGAGAAGCTGCTCAAACGCACCCAGTCAGTTGGTCAATCCTGGGCTGCCCAAAGCTTCCCGGTAGAGTACTTCTCGCTTGGCGGAGACGGCGTGGGTGTTCCCATCCGGGCGACAATCTCCGACTTCGGCCCCTTGCTCCTGGCCAGGGTACTGGACCTGAACGAGACGCAGGAGTCCAGTCTGCAGCTCGTATTCCATTACGCCGACAAGGCAGACCTCGAGCTGTTCAACCTCGCTGACCTGCGCGCGGTCATCTCCTTCCTCGTCTCCGACGACGGTAAGGACGCACTGGAGAACCTCGGCGGTCTCTCGAAAGCGACCGCGGGAGTGATTCTGCGCGAGCTCATCACCCTTGAAGCCCAGGGCATGGACCGGTTCTTCGGTGAGCCGGAATTCGACACGGCCGATCTCCTCCGCTCGGATGCCGAAGGGCGCGGAATCATCAGTTGCCTGGAACTGCCCACGCTGCAGCAGAAACCGCAACTGTTCTCCACCTTCCTCATGTGGCTGGTCGCAGATCTCTTCGCGGACCTCCCGGAGGTTGGGGACATCGACAAGCCGAAGCTCGTCTTCTTCCTCGACGAGGCACACCTTCTCTTCAACGGCGCCTCGAAGGCTTTCCTGCAATCCATCCAGACCACCGTCCGGTTGATCCGATCCAAAGGCGTCGGTATCTTCTTCGTCACCCAGACACCGCGTGATGTGCCCGCGGAGGTGCTGGGCCAGCTTGCCAACCGGGTGCAGCACGCGCTTCGCGCTTTCACGCCCGATGACGCGAAGGCCCTCAAATCCACGGTTTCCACCTTCCCCATCAGCCCTTACGACCTCGAAGAAGTTCTCACATCAGCCGGCATCGGCGAGGCTGTGGTCACCGTCATGAATGAGAAGGGCGCTCCCACACCAGTAGCTTGGACGAGGATGTTCTCGCCGCAGTCCACCATGGGGCCATCCCCGGCAGGAGTAGTCGAGAGCATAGTGACAGCCTCGCCGCTCCTGGCGGACTACGGCACACCCATCGACAGCCATTCCGCCTTCGAGAAGCTCTCTGCATCCGAACCGGCGTCCACAAACATTCCTGCAGAACCGGGAACAACAGAACCGGGAACTGCAGAACCGCGGACGACGGCGGCTCCCCCTCCGGTCGGTACTCCGCCTCGCGGCCGCCCCTCCCAAGCTGAGATTGATGCCGAGGCACGCCGGATCGAGGAAGACATCCTAGGCCGGCCCAGTAGCCGTCCGCCGACCACCCGCCGGGAGCAACCGGCTCCTGAGAACGGCCGGGCTCATCCTCCTGCTGCGCCCGCCGGGCAAAAGCAGCAGGAAAAGAACGAAATGATGGACTTCGCGCTCAAGACTGCGGGCACCATCGGTGTTGAACTGGTTCGCGGGCTTTTTGCTACGCAACGGAGGCGCCGCCGTCGTCGTTGGTAGGTCCGGCACCGCCATTGGGTAACGTAAGAGGGTGCATTCGTCCCGCCTGATCCGAGTCCTGGCCGCCTGGCTGCTCGGGCTCATGCTCGCGGTCGCCGCGGCGATCGTCACGGTGACCCTTGTCAACACCCACATGTTCGGCCCGCACCAGCAGGTGGAAAGCTACCTCGAGGCGCTCCGCCAGGGCGAGGGAGAACGGGCACTGGGGCTGTTGAATGCGACTGCTCCTGACGCAAATGCGGCGCTCCTTGACGGGCCTGCCCTGCAGCGAGCTACGCAGGGTGTAGAGAATGTCGAGGTGGGTACGCCGCAACCGGCGGGCGAAAACCGCGTTGAAATTGGCGTCTCCTACACCGTCAATGACACCGCGCACACCACCACGTTCCTCCTTGAGAAGACCGGCACTGAGTGGCTGTTCTTCAACCGGTGGGAGTTTGTCCCCTCAACCCTGCCCACACTGGAAGTGTCGGTCATCAACCAGAACGAGGCCACACTCAACGGCACGCGGGTGCTGATGCCCGAAGGACGCAACCGGTTTGCGGCCTTCTACCCCACCGAAGTGGAAGCCCACTACACAAGCGAACACTTCGCTGCGCCGGCCCAGACAGCCGCCGTCACCGGCCGTCAGCAGACGCCGGTCACCCTGAATCTCGCCACGGCAGCAACGCCGGCACTGACCGAGGCTGTGACCGCCCAGCTGAAGACGTTCCTCGACACGTGCGCCAAGCAGACCGTGTTCCAACCGGCCAACTGCCCGTTTGGTTTCGAAACCGGGAACCGGGTAGCCGGGCCCATCACCTGGTCCATCACGGAATACCCGGAAGTACGCATTGAACCCTTCAACGGCGACTGGGTGATTTCTCCGCTCACCGGCACTGTGCTGCTGGAGACGAGCCTGCAGGACCTCTTTACGGGCATCATTGAACCCGTCAGCGTGCCGCAGGAGTTCGGCTTCACCGCGCGCCTCGCCGTTACCGACGAGGACATCACCGTGACCCCCGTGGTGGAGTACTAGTCCAGCCCCCGCAGATCGAGCGTCAGTTCGGTTTCACCGGTGGAATCGAAGGTCACCGGGATTCCCCAGTCCTGCTGGTAGAGGTGGCACGCGGCATGGTCCGGTATGTCGCCGCCGGGCTCACCGTCACAGGCCGCAGCACGCGCGGTGATATGCAGGACGCCCTCGGGAACATCACCGGAGAGCACCAGACGACGTGTCAGGCCCACTCCGGTCCCCGCACCTGACACCAGGAGGGACTCCGGCGATGAAGAAATCTTGAGCTGCGTCGGATCTCCCCACCGGTCGTCGAGCTTCTGGCCCTTCGGCGCACTGAACCGGACTGTTACGCCGAAGTCCCCTGCAGCCACGGCCGTTTTGGGCCGCTGCGTCTGCGAGGCACCCTCATCCACCGCAAGAGCCTCCCTGGGAATCGGAAGCCGCACGAGCTGGTGCTTGTTCGCCTCGACAACAATGAGCAGCGGTTCACCGCCTGATTCCAGCGGCGCCTGGTCAACAAGTACGTCAGAGGGCTCGGCCAATCCGCGCATGAGCGTGGAAACCTCACGGGTTGCCGGATCATACCGGCGGATAGCCCCGTTGTAGGTGTCGGCAATAGCAACCGACCCGTCCGGAAGGGCGGTGACACCGAGCGGGTGCTGGAGGCGGGCCTGCCCGGCCTCACCGTCGCGGAACCCGAAGTCGAACAACCCGGTACCGATGGCCGACTGCACCTGCGTCCGGCTCCTGCCGTTGACCGTCAGGAAGCTCAGGACCCGCAGTGCGGAGGTTTCCGAATCAGCGACCCAGATGTTTCCGTGCGCATCTTCAGCCAGCCCGGAGGACTGGGCAAACCAGGCAGCAGACGAATCACCGTCCAGCAGGCCCTCAAGCCCGGTGCCCGCGAGAATGTCCACGGCGTGGGTGAGCGGATCGAACGTGAAAATCTGGTGGGTGCCCGCCATGGCCACGACAACCCGTTCCAGGGTGGTGGACCAGATGACATCCCACGGCGAAGACAACGAGACTGCGAGGGCGTCCGTACCGAGGAACGTGTCCTCCAGCCGCGGCGCGGCGTCCTCCGGTATGTCAGCGGCGTCACCACCGAGATCATGGGAGACCTCCTGCAGCTCCGCCGGGCGGGCCTTGACCTGGTTGCCGGCATCGAGCAGTCGCTGGACACCGTTGCCCGCGATAGTGGTCACCGTACCGGTTTGAAGCGACACCGCGCGCAGCCGGTGGTTCACGGTGTCCGCAATTACGACGTCGTAACCCACCTTCCGCGCGATCGGTGCCGGAAGGAGGGCAAGGCCCTGCGGTTCATTGAACTGGGCATCGCCCGGACCGCCGTCTGCAAAACCGCGTGTGCCGGAGCCGATGGTGCGCCGCACGGTCTCGAGATCAGCCTCAAGTTCCACCAGCCGGTGGTGGCCGCTGTCCCCCACCAGGAAGGTGTTGGTAGCAGGCAGTGCAAGTACCTTGCCCGGGAAGCGGAGATTGCCGGCGGTCGGTTCAGCGGGCACGTACGGACCGTCGCCGCGGTGCAGGGTGCCCTTCGCCTCGTGCTCGGCCACCAGTTCCTCAACGAGGGACTCCAGTCCCGCCGCGTGCCCCTCGCCGGACAGGTGGGCAACGATATAACCTTCCGGATCGATGACCACCAGAGTGGGCCAGGCGCGGGCGGTGTAGGCCTGCCAGGTGTCCAGTTCCGGGTCATCGAGGACCGGGTGGTGAATCTCGTAGCGCTCGACTGCCGCCGCGAGGGCAACGGGATCCGCCTCATGCTCAAACTTGGGCGAGTGGACGCCCACGGTGACGAAAACATCCGAGTACTTTTCCTCGAGCGGCCGAAGCTCATCGAGCACATGGAGGCAGTTGATGCAGCAGAAGGTCCAGAAATCCAGCAGGACAATCTTCCCGCGCAGATCCTCAAGCTTGAGCTGTTTGCCCCCGGTGTTTAGCCAGTTCCGGCCGACGAGTTCTGAAGCGCGAACGCGGTAGTCGACGCGAAGCGAAGTTTCGGTCATTCAGGGTCTCCTGTGGGGGTTGTGCGCTGTCCTGCGGGAGGGTCGTGTGGCCCACTGGCTCTCGAGGACCCGGTGCGGTCCCGCTCTGCCAGTGAGGCGAACATGTTGTTATAAGCCGACAGCTCGGCATTGTTATTCCGATCAGCGGCCCGGTCCGTGCGCCGCGACTCCTTAGCATCGCTCCGGGACCACATCACGGCCACGCCGATCGCCAGGAGGAGAGTCGGGATTTCACCGATGCCCCAGGTCACTGCACCGCCGATCTGCTGGTCCGCAAGCGCCGACGGCCCCCATTCCCTGCCCATGTTTCCGAACCAGGACGCCTGCAGCAGCGAGGTGCCGCCGGTGAGTGCAACACCGAAGAAAGCGTGGAAGGCCATGGTGGCGAAAAGGAGTACCAGCCGCAGCGGGTAGGGTGCACGGCGTGGGATCGGGTCTGTGCCGATCATCGTCAGCACGAAGATGTACCCGGTGAGCAGGAAGTGCAGGTTCATGAGTTCATGGCCCACATGCTCGCGCAGGGCAAAGCCGAACAGCGGCGAATAGTAGAAGATCACGATGGACCCGGCGAAGTTCGCCGCTGCGAACAGCGGATGGGTGACGAGCGCCGAGAACTTCGAGTGGACGATCACGAGGATCCATTCACGGATGCCCCTGCTGCCGTCTCCGCGGGGTGTGAGCGCCTTCAGTGCAAGCGTGACGGGTGCGCCGATCACCAGGAACAGCGGAACCACCATGGTGAGCGCCATGTGGTCGATCATGTGAGCGCTGAAGAGCACCATGCCGTACACGGCGGGAGCTCCGGAGGTGAAGTACGTCAGCGCGATCAGCCCGATGAACCAGGAAACGAGCCGGAGCACCGGCCAGGAATCACCGCGGCGGTGCAGTTTCATCACGCCCAGAATGTAGGCAACAGCAACAGTGACGGTGAAGGCGATCCACAGCCAGTCGGGGCGCCACTCGGTGAGCCAGCGCATCGGCGTCGGCTCCGGAGGCAGCTCGTAGCCGGTGAGGATGCGCGCAGGGGTGGCGTCAGGCTGCAATTCTTCGGAGCGCGGCGGCGCCGTCCTCGCCAGCGCAACGGCAACACCGGAAACGGCACCCATAATCACAAGCTCGACGGCGATGAGCTGCCACAGCACGCGTCGGGCTGACATGTTGGTATCCAGCTGCGGAATGATCCACTGCCGGTGCATCAGTCCGATACCACCGAGGAGAATGGTGGCGATCGCCTTGAAGGTCACCAGCAGCCCCCATTCGGAGCCGAGCTGGGAGAGGCTGCCGATGCGCAGGCTCGCGTTGATGATGCCCGAGAGGAAGACCAGCGCGAAGGCGAAGCCGGCAAGCGAGGAGAAGCGCTTCAGCACCGTCGTCGTCTGGGGTCCAAGCTTGCCGCCGATCGCGGCAAGGACAATGATCCCGCCTACCCACAGGCAAACGCCCACGAGGTGCAGCGCGATGGAGTTGATCGCGGCATAGTGGTCATCGCCGCCCGCTGAGTGGCCGATCAGGGCCATGGGAACCAGGCCGCCGATCGACAGCACGAGCGTGAGTGCAAGCCATAGGCTTGACCGCGCGCCGAAGGTCATGGTGGCAACCACTGCCGCGATCATGGTGGTGGACAGCCAGGCCCGCCCGGTGTCGAAGTCCGTCAGGTAGGAGGCCAGGCCCTGGGTGTACGCGGGATCGCTGCTGAGGGGCAGCCCCGCAGCATCCGAGTAGGTCAGCACCAGGACTGCCAGCGCCGAAAGAGTCCAGGCGACAGCTGCCCAGGACGCGAGCGCCATGACCCTGGCGAAAGCGGGAGTCTCGTCAGCGTCCGGGCTGGGATCATTTCCGCGGGGGTCGCCCGCACGGCTGGATCCGCTGCCCCGGCGGACGTGCCGCGGCAGGATCACCACCGCGAAGACAAGGGAGCCGATGACCGCGGCGACGGAGACGTTGTGGAGTGCCTTTGACACAGGCAGGCCCCACCGTGTGAGTACGCCCGGGTCGCTCAACTGGCGTGGTGCTGCTGCTCCGGAGAACGCGAGCGCAAGCACCACCGCGAGAAGAACTGTTACTCCTGCGGCGATCACCCAGCCCGGCTTGACGCCTCGCTCACCGGTGGCACCGGCGCTGCCGTGCTTCGACTGGTTCGTTGTTGTGGCCACGCTTCCCATTGTCTACCCGCAGTAGAACAACGGCCAACTAAGGTGGTTTGGCGCACGGACGGTGAAACTGCCTGTTCTCAGGGTTAAACGAAGCGAGGGCTGCCACCGGTTGGTGACAGCCCTCGAATCAGCTGACTACTTGACGGCAGCCTTGAGCTTGGAGCCGGCGGTGAGCTTGACGCTGCTGCCTGCTGCAATCTCGATGGTTTCACCCGTCTGGGGGTTGCGGCCGGTGCGTGCTGCACGCTCGGTGCGCTCGACTGCCAACCAGCCCGGGATGGTGACCTTGACGTCGTTCTTGGCGGAGGAAGCGAGAACGTCGAACAGGGCATCCAGCACGCTGTTCACGGCAGTCTGGCTGGTGTCAGCCTTCGCTGCTACCTCGGCCACCAGTTCGCTGCGGTTCTTGGTCTCTTTCTTAGCCAATGTATGTCCTCCTGGACCTCGTACGGATTATTCAGAACCTCACCGTTCTGGCGAAGCTTCTGGAGGAAAACCTACCAGCTTCAATCGCAAAGTCCCGCAGATTAGGGGACTTTTGCCCGGTTTTTGGCCTTATTCAGGCCAATTCCACGCACCGAGACGGCCTCTGAGGATGTACCGGTCCGCTTAAAGCACTCAGGACAGCGACCGGAGTCGCCGTCCTGAGTTGTACTTCAACGGGGCAGTCTCAGCCCTGGCTGCTTACCAGCTGGACTTGGTTACACCGGGCAGTTCGCCGCGGTGCGCCATGTCACGGAAGCGAACACGCGAGATGCCGAACTTCTGGAGGGTGCCGCGGGGGCGTCCGTCGATCTGGTCGCGGTTACGCAGGCGAACCGGCGAAGCGTTGCGGGGCAGCTTCTGCAGGCCGAGGCGTGCGGCCTCACGTGCCTCGTCCGTTGCGTTTTCATCAACAAGGGTCTTCTTGAGCTCGAGGCGCTTGGCAGCGTAGCGCTCAACAATGACCTTGCGCTGCTCGTTACGAGCAATCTTTGACTTCTTAGCCATGTTTAGCGCTCCTCTCGGAATTCGACGTGCTTGCGGATCTTGGGGTCATACTTCATCAGAACCATGCGGTCCGGGTCATTACGGCGGTTCTTGCGGGTCACATAGGTGTACCCGGTACCGGCCGTGGACTTCAGCTTGATGATCGGACGTACGTCTTTGTCCTTTGCCATTAGAGCTTCACTCCCCGCGCCTGGATCTCGGCGACGACGGCGTCAATACCGCGCACGTCGATGGTCTTGATGCCACGGGCTGAAACCTGCAGCGTTACATTGCGGCGCAGGGACGGAACCCAGTAGCGCTTCTTCTGAATGTTCGGGTCGAACCTGCGCTTGGTGCGCCGGTGCGAGTGCGAGATGCTGTGCCCGAAGCCCGGCTCGGCCCCAGTCACTTGGCAGTGAGCTGCCATGACGATCCTCCAAATGTTGAATAAAAGCAGGTGAACAGACAGTTCTACCTGCCGTGGAATGCGTTCAGGGACGTCACCGTCATGACGGTCAAAAGACCGCCGGATGTTCGCGATAAGAGCGCAACCTGAGCCCCTAACTACCGGCCTTCGGAAGAAGAAATCTCCCGCCAGCCGGAGCAATTGCGCACGCTCCGCCACCTGATGCCCTTCCATTCTAGGAGGGAGCAGGCCTTAAGACCAATCGCGGGAGCCTCAGCTGCCGTCCGACTCGTCCGGGCGCGTCGCGTTTCCATCGACGTCAACGACGGTGATCGCGTCCGATTCCCCGAGCTTCTGACCGGGAGCCAGCTGGGCGTTGGCATCGACAATGGTCCAGCGCAGCACCGCACCGGCGGCAATGTGGGCACCATTCAGCACCACCGAATGCTCGACGACGGCGCCCTCCTCCACCACTGCGTCCGGCCCGATCACGCTGTGCCGGACGGTTCCGGAGATAGTGGCACCCGGGGAGATGAGGCTTGATCCCACCTGCGCGGTATCAGTGATGAAAGCAGGCAGGCGGCGCGGGCTGGCGCTCAGGATCGGCCACGCGGGATCATCGAATGCCAGACCGTCCCCAGCGAGCAGGTCCATGTGTGCACGGTGGTAGTTCTTCGGTGTGCCGAGGTCCAACCAGTAGGACTCGAGGCGATGCTCGGCGACGGTGGAGTGTTCCACCAGATGCGGGATCAGCTGGTCACCGTAGTCCTTCAGCTCGCCGTCGCGCTGGTGCAGTTCGACCAGCGTGTCCAGCAGCACGTCCGTGGAATAAAGGAAGATCTCCGCCGCCACCACATCGGTGCGGGGTTCCTCGGGCTTGTACTGGAATCCTGTGACCCTGCCGTTCTCCACCTCCGCTACACCATGTTGGGAGGCATCGCCGTCGAACTGTGTGGTGACCATCGTGAGGACAGCACCGGTCTCCTGATGGGTTTTCACCACGTCGCGGTAGTCGAGCTGGTAGAGGTGGTCTGCACTGAGTACAAGCACCAGATCCGGATTGAACTCGCGGATGAATTCCGCCTGCCGGTAGAGGCCGTCCGCATTGCCCGCTGCGAACCCCTCGCCGTGGTCCCCCTGAAAGGGCGGTAACACCCGCAGACCGCCGTTGGTGCGGTCGAGGTCCCAGGGACGGCCGTTCGCGAGATGGTCGTTGATGGACTTCGGCTGGTATTGCTCCACCACCCAGACATCCGAGATGTGACTGTGGTGGAGGTTGGACAGCGGGATGTCGATCAGCCGATAGGTTCCGCCCACCGGAACCACGGGTTTGGCCTTGCCGTCCGTCAGCGCACCCAACCTCCCGCCGGTACCGCCGGCGAGGATGATGGCCAGGACAGACGGCTCCGTCATGCCGATCCCACGGGCTGCGATTGCTTGAGGATCCAATGCGTCTCATCGAGCCGCGCGAGGATCTTCTTGCCCACCCGCTCGAGATCCGCGATATCCCGCTCATCAAGCCCGTCGAAGACCAGCCGGCGGACGTGCTCGACGTGCTCGAGCGCCAGTTCCTGCAGGTTGGTGAGCCCCTCGGCCGTGATGGTGGCTGTGGTGACCCGGAGATCACGGGTGCTTTGGCTCCGCTGCACCCAACCGCGGTTCTCCAGTTTGGTGACCACATGACTCAACCGTGACAGCGAGGCATTGGAACGGCCCGCGAGTTCGCTCATGGGAAGTGTGCGCTCCTCAGCCTCGGACAGCATGGCAAGGACGTGATAGTCGAACAGAGTCACCCGGGCACGGCGGTTTAGGTCTGCGTCCAGCGTGCCCGGCAACAGCGTAGCCACCCCGTAGAGGGCAAGCCATGCCTGTCTTTCCGCGGGATTCAACCAGCGCGCGCCTGTCATGGTTCCCATTCTTTCAGAAGCGCCGCCGTCACGGGGACGTGGTTTCCTTTGTCCACACCGGATGGGTCAGCTCGGGATACTTCACGGTCACAGTGTCTCCGGAAGACTGCCCGCGCAGCCGCCTGCCCACCCAGGGCCCCAGGTAATCGCGGGCCCAGAGCGCGTCCGTCCGGAGCTGGGCGAGGCGGGTTGCTGCAGGCCGCGCTTCAAGCTCGGGAACCTCGATGCTGTGTGCGGCTTTCAGGACTTCCAGAACCCGGGCTGCCATCAGCGTGTGGCCGGCTGCGGCCATGTGCATTCGGTCCACGTCCCAGTACCCCCAGTTCTGGAATTCCCGCATCCGCCAGTAGTCCACGATCTCGGCATCATGCCGGTCAGCGATTTCACGGACGAGTTCGTTGTAGATCGCAGTCCGGCCCCGGGTCTTGGCGAAGACTGCTGATTTCGACGAGTCGAACCCCGTGAACAGCACCACCGCGGCACCGCTGGCGCGCAGGCGGGCGATTCCGGCGTCGTACTCTGCCAACAGTGCGTCGAGATCAATGGAGGGCCGCAGGATGTCATTGGCGCCGGCGTAGATGGTCACCAGCGTGGGCTTGAGCGCAAGCGCCGCATCCACCTGCTCACCGAGGATCTGCCGCATCTTGCGGCCGCGGATGGCGAGGTTGGCGTAGCCCCAGGACGGGTCGGCGAGAATCAGCTGCTCGGCGACGCGGTCAGCCCATCCCCGCACGCCATTGGGACTGCGTGGGTCCCAGTCCCCCACGCCTTCAGTGAACGAATCCCCGAGTGCGACGTAACGGTGAGTAAAAGAGGTGGTTTCTTCGCCCAATGCTCTTAGTCCTCTTTCCTGGAGCCGCTGTTCCTGGCATCGCTTCCGGAATCAGCTTCTGAGCTTCCCTGCTGGTGCTCGGCGTCGTACTCGTGCTGGGTGTGGTGCTCGGTCTCCCCATAGGAGCCGTTGAAGCCGGTGGCGCTGCCCGTAGCGCGCGTATTCGAAGGGTCGGGGAAAGTAGGAGACCCGCCGAAGGGGTTGCCCTCCTGCCCGCCGTTTTCCTGTCCCTTGGCTTCGTCTGCGCTGGACTGGTCCTGAGTCATGGCTCCTCCTTCTGTTTTGCCCACCCAGCATAGTCCCGCGCGGCCGCGCGTACACGTGACAGGCGCAGACGCTAAGCTCGGGAACAAACCCCTCGTCAGGAGAAAACCTATGACTTCCTTGCCGGATACCGAGTCTGAACAGCAGCGCACTCCTGAAGCCGAAGGCCAGCCGGAATCCCGGACCAGGCGCGCAGCCCTGATTCTCAATCCAGTCAAGCCCACCGACGAGGATATCCGGGCGATTGTCACCGAGCTGAGCCTCGAACAGGGCTGGGCGGAACCACTGTTCCTGGAGACCACCGAGGATGACCCGGGCCACGGCCAGGCGCAGGAAGCGCTGAAGGCGGGAGTCGACGTCGTTATTGCAGCCGGCGGCGATGGCACCGTCCGGTGCGTGGCGGAAGAGCTGGCAGGCACCGCGACGGCACTTGGCCTGCTGCCGCTGGGCACCGGCAACCTCCTTGCACGCAACCTCGATATCGACGTCGATGATCCCCGTGGAGCCGTCGAAGCTGCGCTCGGAGGTACGGAGCGGATGATCGACGTTGTGCATGTGAACGTCGACAGGGCTCAGGACGCGCACGTTTTTCTGGTCATGGCCGGGCTGGGCTTTGACGCGGCGGTGATGGCGGATACCCGGGATGACCTGAAGGACAAGGTGGGCTGGCTTGCCTATGTCGACGCCGGCATCCGGAACCTTCCCGGAAAGCCGTCCAAGGTTTCCATCTCAATTGACGGCGGCAAGCGTGTCACCCGCCGCCTGCGCAGCGTCATGGGCGGAAACTGCGGCAAGATCATGGGCGGGCTGGAAATCTTCCCGGGCGCGAAACTCAATGACGGACTGCTGGACATCATGACCATTGCGCCGAGCGGAAAGTTAGGCTGGTTTGCTGTACTCGGCAAGCTCCTTGCGCGTGGAAAGGGCAAGGACCCCTCACTCGAGTACTTCCAGTGCAAAACTGCCGAGGTGGAGTCTGAGACCCCGCTGGAAATCGAGCTGGACGGAGACTCCCTGGGCAAGGGCACACACATGGCTTTCCGGGTGGAGCCGAACTCCCTGAGGCTGCGGATGCCCTACGGGAAGAAGGACCCGGCGATCCTCGCCGACCCGACGCCGTAAGGCGCTTTAGCCCTCGGCTTGGGTAGCGCCCGTGTGTACTAGCCCTCGGCTTTGCCCTGGCGCCAGTAGCCCATGAACGCGACCTGCTTGCGGTCGATGCCGACGTCGCGCACCAGGTAACGGCGCAGGCCGCGCACCACCGCTGCTTCGCCCGCGATCCACGCGTAAAAGGGCAATGCGCCGGAGGGCTTGTCCGGGTTGAGGGAGCCGTCAAGGGCAGCTGCGTCCAGGAGTTGCGGGGTCTCCCACAGGATGGTCACGTCGACGTCGATGTCCTCCGGTTCCGGCCCGGCTGCACGCTCCGGTCCGCCCGCCCTGCCGGCTGCTGCAGCGAGCGCCTGGCCGGACGGGGTGTCACTTCCGAGGCTGACGCGGAACGGTGCGGACAGGGATACCCAGCCCGGAACCCTGACGGCCTGCCGGACGGCGGCGTCGAGCAGTTCACCGTGCGGCCTGCCGCCACGCACCAGCCAGCTGATGCCTACCCCGGACCTGGTCTGGATGTCCTGGCAGTCCGAGCCATGCGGAACCTCCAGGAAAGCGTGACCCTTGATGTCCTTCGGCAGCGACTCGAGGATGGCGCTGATCGCCGGGACAGCGGTCTCATCGCCTGCAAGCAATACATTCTGGGCCAGCCCCGGACGCCACTCGATACCTCCGTAGGCGCCGGCAGTGGAGCAGCTTGCGGCATGGATGTTCGGCCCGATCAGCCACACCCGGTCCCCCGGTTCAGCCGCAGCGGCCCACTGGGAAGCCGGTCCGCCGTTGCCGGCTGCATCGAAGTGCATCACGAAGTCGACGTCCAGCTCGGGAGTCTCCTGATCACAGCGGGAATCACGGACCGTATAGGTGCGCATGTCACCGCGTTCTGACGGCTCAAGGGACAGCCACTGCTGGTACCAGCCGCTGCCCTCGCCGTCCATAAGGGCCCCCAGATCGGCACACTCGCCGTTGGCCGGCGGAATCATTACCTTGATGCGCAGGTCCAGGGTAGAACCCTGCACACCGAAATCCGACAGGCAAGCCCCGCCGAAGGTGATGCGCCGGAAGTTCGAACTGATGCGCTCCACGCGGTTCACCACCACGTTGAAGGCGCGGACAGCCGGGATGACCGCCTGATTCCCGGCGGAAGTCTTTGACGGTGCCGCCGCGCTGCGGTTACGGCGGGTACTGACTTCTGTCACGATGCTGCCTCCATTGTCAGTGCGGGTAGCCCGTCCTGCGGGTTCGCTAAAAAACCCGCGATGCCATCCCGGGTGGTTTCTGTGGTTACGTTTTTCGGTGCTGAGTGGTGCCGCCCCAGGGGCACCACCATGGGAGTACCCGAGACGGGATCCGGAATGACGCGGGATTCCAGACCGAAGACGTCCGCCACGGTCGCCTCCGTAACAACCTCTGACGGCGGTCCCTCGGCAACAATCCGGCCGTCCTTCATTGCGATGAGGTGATCCGCGTACCGTGCAGCGAGGTTGAGGTCATGCAGCACAATGGCGACCGTTGTGCCGGCACTGCGGTTCAGGTCAGTGATGAGGTCGAGGACTTCCACCTGATGCGCCACGTCGAGGAAGGTGGTGGGCTCGTCAAGCAGCAGGATGTCGGTCTGCTGCGCCAGCGCCATCGCAATCCAGACACGCTGGCGTTGACCGCCGGACAGCTCGTCGACGTTGCGGTCAGCCAGTTCAATAGTGTCGGTGACGCGCAGCGCGGAGGCGACCGCGGCGTCGTCGTCCGTGTTCCATTGGCGGAACCAGCCCTGGTGGGGGTAGCGGCCGCGGCCCACCAGATCCACTACGGCGATGCCGTCCGGCGCGATCGGCGTCTGTGGAAGCAGGCCAAGGGTCTTCGCCACTGAACGGGTGGAGAGCGAATGGATGTCCTTGCCGTCCAGCAGCACAGTGCCGGCCGCCGGCTTGAGCAGCCGCGCCAGGCCGCGCAGGAGCGTGGACTTGCCGCATGCGTTCGCCCCGACGATGACGGTGACCTTCCCTGCCGGCAGTTCCACCGTCAGGTCTTCAACTACCCGGCGGTTGTCATACGCAAGGGTCAGATTTTCAGCGTGCAACCTCATGTCAGCCTCCCTGGCCTGAGCGGTTGGATGTAGCGAGCAGCCAGAGGAGGAACGGGGCGCCGAGGACGCCCGTAATTACTCCGACCGGCAGGGAGACACCCGGAAGCAGGTTGGCACCCAGGAAATCTCCCGCGAGGACAAGCACGGCCCCGACCAGCGCGGCAGTCACCAGCGGGCGGTAGCCGCCGAGGAAACGCCGCGCGATCGGCCCGGAGAGGAACGCGATGAAGGCAACCGGTCCGGCTGCCGCCGTCGCAACCGCCGCCAGAAGTACGCCGGTGACAATGAGGGCCAGCCGTGAGCGCTCCACGTTCACGCCCAGGCCGGCTGCGGTGTCATCCCCCAGTTCCAGCCCGCGCAGCGAACGGGACAGTACGACGACTGCGGGCGTCAGGACCGCCAACGCAAGGAACAGTATGGTCACCCGGTCCCAGTTGCTCGAGTTGAGCGAGCCATTGAGCCACGTGAGTGCATCTGATGCAACCCTGATGTCGGTGCGCGTCAGCAGGAAGCTGACCACTGACTGCAGGACCGCTGAGAACCCGATACCCACCAGAATGAGCCGATAGCCGGCCACCGCGCCGCGCCGGGACAGGAAGTAGATGGCCAGGGCAACAGCGAGTGCTCCGGCCATCGCGAAACCGGACAGCACCAGGCCGGAAGCACCGAGGAACGCGATTGCGAAGACAGCTGACGCGCTGGCTCCGTAACTGATCCCGATGATGTCCGGGCTGGCGAGCGGGTTGCGCAGCATTGTCTGGAACACCGCACCGGCCACCCCGAAGGCGCCGCCGATCATGATGCCGATCAAAACACGCGGGATCCGGTTCTCCATCACGATGAAGCTGGCGCCCGGGATGTCGGCGCCTGCCACGATGCGGAAGAAGTCGGGGATGGTTACGGTGTAGCGGCCCAGCAGGAGCGTGACGGCGCTGAGGGCAACGACAAGGAATGCCAGTGCACCGATTTTCACCATGCGCCGGATGCGCAGGTGGCGGCGATTCGGGAGAACCAAAGTCTCGTTACCCGTACGTTCAGCGGTGGGGGTGGGGCGGGTGGCGAGGCTCATAGCTCGGCCATCTTCCGGCGCCGCACCAGCCAGATGAACACCGGAGCGCCGATGACAGCCGTGAGGATGCCAACCTGCACCTCGCCGGGCGGAAGGATGACGCGGCCAAGGATATCCGCGGACAACAGCAGAACCGGCGCCAGCATCATTGAGAAGGGCAGGATCCACCGGTAGTCAGGACCCGTGAACGAGCGCACCATGTGCGGGATGACCAGCCCGATGAAGCCGATCGGGCCGGCAGCCGCGGTAGCGGCTCCACAGAGTACGACGACGCCGAGTGCCGTGAGAGCGCGGGCTAGGGTGACGTTCTGGCCGAGTCCGCGGGCAATGTCATCGCCGAGGGACAGGCTGTTCAGGACCTTGCCGGTGAGCAGGGTGAGTATGAATCCAAACGCGAGGAACGGCAGCACCGGAACGATAACGTCCCAGCCTCGGCCGGCAACGGAACCCACCTGCCAGAACCGGAACGTATCGAAGGTCTGCTGGCTGGAGACCAGCACTGCATTGAGCAGAGAGACCATGCCCGCGGAGAGCGCTGCACCGGCGAGGGCCAGTTTCACGGGAGTGGCGCCGTCGCGTCCCAGGCTCGCGATCGCGTAGACGAGGACCGCGGCAACTGCGGCGCCGAGGAAGGCGAACCAGATGTAGCCGGTGAAGTTGGTGACGCCAAAGACGAAAATGCCGAGCACGACGGCGAGCGCTGCGCCGGAGTTGACGCCGAGGATACCGGGATCAGCGAGGGGGTTTCGGGCAACGCCCTGCATGGCTGCACCGGCCAGTCCGAGCGCGGCTCCGGCGAGCAGGCCCACGATGGTCCGCGGGATGCGGGAGGCCACCACGGCGTGGTCTCCGTTGGCAGGGTCGAAGGCGGTGAGTGCCTGGACCAGGGTTTCCATGCTGATCGGCCGGGCTCCGATCGCCAGGGACGCAGCACTGGCGACGACGAGGAGGACAATGGCAGCGATGAGCTTCGGGCCACGTGCTGATGGCCGCTTCGATGTGCGCTGCGGGGGGAGAACGGCCGAGGAGGCAGGCGCATCGAGTGCCATGCATGCCTCCTTGAGCCAACACCTGAATTCGCCGGACGATCACCGGAACGGACTTAAGTAAGGCTAGCCTATGCACGGCTGGATTAGGAAACGGTTATGTTCCCTATTTCTGGAAACATAACCCGGAAATTTTGTGCAGCTCCGGTGAGCCCGACGGCTGCCGGACTCACCAGAGCTGCACAAAATTTCCTGTCAGGGAGCAGCGGTCGGCGCGGTTCCGCGCCCGAACGGGCTGCCGCCCAGGCGTTCGCGCTGGTGCTCGCTGTGCCAGTTCTCCAGGGAGGGACCCTTCGGCACGATCTGCGTGGGATTGATGTCCTCATGCACGATGTAATAGTGCTTCTTGATCTGCTCGAAGTCGATGGTGTCTCCGAAGCCCGGCGTCTGGAAGAGGTCCCGCGCGTATCCCCACAATGCGGACATCTCGGTCAGTTTGTTCCGGTTGCACTTGAAGTGCCCGTGATAGACAGGGTCGAAGCGCACCAGGGTGGTGAAGAGCCGCACATCGGCTTCGGTGATTGAATCGCCGACGAGGTAGCGCTGGTTGGTCAGACGCTCCTCAAGCCAGTCCAGCGCCGCGAAGAGACGGTCATAGGCATCGTTATACGCCTCCTGCGAGCCGGCGAAACCGCACCGGTACACGCCGTTGTTGACCTCGGTGAACACCCGCTTGTTGACGGTGTCGATCTCTTCACGCAGCTCCTCCGGGTAGAGCTCCGGAGCTCCCTCGCGGTGGTATTCCTTCCACTCAGTAGAGAAGTCCAGGGTGATCTGCGGGAAGTTATTGGTGACCACGGCGCCGGTAGGGACATCGACAATCGCGGGCACGGTAATGCCGCGCGGGTAATCCGGGTCCCGTTTGAAGTACGCCTCCTGGAGCCGCTCGATCCCGAGCACCGGATCCTTGCCGTCCGGATCAAGATCGAACGTCCAGGAGCGTTTGTCATGCGTAGGCCCGGGCGTTCCAAGCGAGATAGCTTCCTCGAGCCCGAGGAGCCGGCGCACGATGATTGCCCGGTTGGCCCAGGGGCAGGCGCGGGCGGCGATGAGCCGGTAACGGCCTGGTTCCACCGCAAAACCGTCGGCACCGTCCCGTGTGATCCGCGTTTCGATGTAGGCCGTATCCCGCTTGAATTCCTTGCCGGAGTCCACGTACGCGCCCTTCGTGCTGTGTTCGGATTCGCTCATGGTGCCACCCTAGTGGCTGGATTCGCCGCTGGAGCGCAGTTTCTCGAGCAGCGTCGAGCAGGCAGCTTCGCAGCGGCGGCAAGCCTCCGCGCAGATCTTGCAGTGATCGTGCATGGAGGCGTGCCGCTCGCATTCCTCGGCGCAGTTCCGGCAGGCCTGCAGGCACGCCTCGAGCAGCGGCGCCAGCACGGCGGGATGGTGGCCACCCTGGCGCTGGAGCATCCGGGCAGTGGCCAGGCAGATGTCAGCGCAATCCTGGTCCGTTCGGATGCAGTGCCGAAGGTCAGCAATACCCTCCTCGCCGAGACACGCGTCTGCACAGCTGCCGCAGGATGCCACACAGTCCAGGCATGCCTCAATGGCGATTGCGAGGTCTCCGGCCTCCAGATGCCCGGAGGGGTGCGGGTGGGCGATGATCATGTCTGCAATGTGCGTCATGGCTAGCTCCTTGTCCGGGCATCGCGATCGCGTCCGTACTTCTGGCGCAGTTCGCGACCCTTGTCTACCAGTTCGATCTGCTTGTCGCGCTTCTTCTCTGCGGCCTTGGTGTCCCGTGGAGGAAGTTGCACTGTTTCTTCTGCCTCGATTCCCGCCTGCAGTTCGCGGCCGCGCTCCAGTTCGGCATCGAACTCCGCTCCGAAGAGCAAGGAGAGGTTCGCCAACCACAGCCACAGCAGGAAGATGATGACGCCGGCAATGGCGCCGTAAGTCTCCTGATAGCTGCCGAAGTTGGACACGTAGAAAGAGAAAGCCAGCGTTGTGAGAGCAAGCACCAGAAGCGCGATGAGTGACCCGATACTCACCCATTTGAATTTGGGCTGCTGCAAGTTTGGCGTCGCGTAGTACAGCACCGCGATCATCAGCACTGCGAAAAACACCATGACCGGCCACTTGGCGATGTTCCAGATAGTCAGGGCTGTTGAGCCGAGACCGATTGCGCCGCCGATTGCTTCGGCCACCGGCCCGGAGAGGATCAGCAGCAGCGCCATCAGGACCACCAGCAGCAGTACGACGACGGTGATCAGCAGCATGACCGGACGCAGCTTCCAGAACGGGCGCCCTTCCTCAACCTCGTAGACCCGGTTCATTGCCCGCGAGAATGCGTTGACAAATCCCGAAGCCGACCACAGGGCGCCAAGAAGGCCGATGACGAACGTCAGGCCCGCGGTCTCCGACGAGGCCAACTGCGTAATGACGGGTTCAAGCGTGGTTTCGGCCTGCGACGAGACGTTCCCGAGAATGTTGAGCACGGTGTCCGTGGTGGTGCCGGCCTGTCCGAAGAACCCAAGAATGGAAACCAGCGCCAGCAATGCCGGGAAGATCGCCAGGACTGCGTAATACGTCAGTGCAGCGGCTAGGTCCGTGCACTGGTCCTTGCCGAACTCGCTGACGGTCCGTTTGAAAACGTAACCCCAGGCCGGCTTGGCAAGGTCAGTCGGTGCGTCCGGTTTTCGCGAGTCATCAGGGTGGGGGCTCGAGGCTGCCTTGGCTTGCGTGGCTTCCTCCGCCGAATCCGCTTTCGCGGGATCTTTAGTGGTCACGTTTCTACCTCCGGTTCAGAATTGCCTACACCAACCGAACCATAAGGATACTTACTATTGCAATAAGTGGTCGACCCTTTAGTGTGGGTTTCAGGCCGCACATCGATTGAAGGGTTCCACATGCGCATCGCTGTTATCGGGGCAACCGGCAACGTAGGGACGGCGCTCCTCCGCCGCCTTCAGCAGGCCCGGCTGGAAAACCCGGACATTGAGCTGGTTGGCATCTCCCGGAGGAAGCCTTCGCAGGACCATGCGCCCTACGGCGGCGTCGAGTGGCACACGGCCGACGTCGGCACTGACGCCGGGCGCGCAAGGCTTATCGACGCGCTGAAGGGGACTGACGCCGTCGTACATCTTGCCTGGGCCATCCAGCCCAACCGGGATGAGGAGGCGATGCACCGCACCAATGTGACCGGCACGGAAAACGCGCTGCATGCAGCCGCGGATGCCGGCGTACGGCACTTCGTCTGCGCATCCTCGGTGGGGGCGTACAGCCCTGCGCGCAAGGATCAGGTGGTGACTGAAGATTGGCCCACCGGCGGTATCGCAACGTCCCACTACAGCCGGCACAAGGCCGAGCAGGAGGCCCTGCTGGACGCGTTCGAACGGGACTTTCCGGAGATTCCTGTGGCGAGGGTGCGTCCCGGCCTCATTTTCCAGGCCGACGCCGGCGAGGAAATCGGGCGGTACTTCCTGGGGCCGCTCATCCCGAAAGCCATACTCAACAAGCTGAGCCTGCCGGTGTTGCCGATTCCCTCGGAGCTTGTGTTCCAGGCGGTGCACGCGGCGGATATGGCCGACGCCTACTGGCGGATTGTTGACCAGCGGGCTTCGGGGCCCTTCAACATTGCTGCGGATCCTATCCTGACGCCGCGTCTGCTGGGCGGCCTGCTGGGCGCGAAGCGCGTGTTCGATCTGCCGGTCCCCGTGCTGCGTGCGGTGGTGGCGGCGTCCTGGGCGCTGCACATCCAGGCGACTGATCCCGGGTGGATCGACATGGCCTCGCAGGCTCCGGTCATGAACACTGACCGGGCGCGCACGCTGCTCGGCTGGGAGCCTTCGCGGTCCTCGGTTGCGGCGATGCGCGAGGTGATTGACGGTCTGGCAGGTGGCGTGGGAGTGCACGGCTCCCCCAGCCTGCGTCCCGGTGGCTGACGGGCCTTATCCTCTGCCAGCGCCGAAGCCGTCCTCACCCTCGGAGGTGAGCCACTCGATCGCCTCCGCCTCATCGGTGAAGTACTGGCTGGGCGTGGCAGCGCGATAGTTGAAAGCGGTCATCACACGCGCCACCTCATCCGTTCCGAGGACCGCCGTACGGCTGGAGCACGTTTCCTCCAGCAGGAGGTTCCGGGCCGGCGCGCTTATCCCGTCGACGAGGTCAATGTGCACAAGCAGCGGACGCCTGCAGGAGGGCGAGACTGCCTCCACGGCCGTCACGCTCGCCTGCACGTCCCGCAGTTCCATGACTATTCCGGGGTTCCAGCACAGCCGAAGGAACGCGCCCTCGTCCGTCAGCTCGAAGCGCAGGCCGGCGTCGCGCAGATTGTCGTTGGAAATCGGTGCCATGATTCGGTTGTCCCCCAGCATTCACTGTCCCCCAGCATTTACATTTCAGATGTGTAGTGTCCCGGTGTCAGCAGCCAGTCAAGCGCGGCTTCCGGGTCAGAGAAATAACGCGTGGGGTATCGCGGACGGTGAACGCCGTCGAAGAACGCGGCAATCAGCCGGTCTACCGCTGTTGGTCCAACCAGTGCCAGCGCAGCCACGTTCAGGTGCTCAGCAAAGACAGTCTGCCCTGCGGCCTCCACCGAAACCATTGAGTTCAGGATCGCTAGCATCGGATCGCAGCGCCCCGGGTTCACTTCCTCCAGCCGCTGAACCAGATCCAGTGCATCCTGCTCGGTGACCGTGATGCCCTCGTTCCACTCCACGCGGACACAGCCGTTCTCGAGGGCAAGGGCGAAACGGCGGCCAGACTCCACTCCGTTCAACCCCTCCCGCGCTCAGCTGCTCCGGAGGCAAATGTATCCCACCTCACACGGCTGCGTCAGGATCCTGTGCGTGCCTCCCGCTCGTCGAGCACATCCTCGCCCGGTCCGCTGAAGTCCGCTCGTCTCTTCTCTGCCTCCGGGGAGCCGGTGAAGAGGCGGCCGTCGCTGGGGTGCTTGCCTGCGTCGTCGTTGGTTGCGCGGTTGCTGGTTGGCGCAGCCGATGACGACGGCGACACCGCCTCCCAGCGCTGGCGCGGCAGCGCGTCGGGGAACCGGCTCTGGAGGAAGCCGACCATCTGCTCACGGACCAGGCACTGCAGGTCCCACAAAGCTCCGCTGTCTGCCGCGCTCACCAGGATCCGGGCGCGGACCATGCCGTCCGTGGCCTTGGTGATCTGAAGGGTGCCGGTGCGGTTGTCCCACAGCTCGGATGCGTCGAGGATCTCGCGCAACCGGACACGCATATTCTCGATCGGCACGCGCCAGTCGAGGTCCAGCTCAACTGTTCCCAGCAGCTCGGAGCGCCGGCGCGTCCAGTTCTCGAACGGTGTGGAGGTGAAATAGGTGGAGGGAAGAATGAGGCGGCGTTCATCCCAGGACTGGACCACCACGTAGGTCATGGTGATCTCCTCGATTGTCCCCATCTCGCCTTCCACAAGAACCACATCCTCCACGCGGATCGCGTCCGTGAAGGCCAACTGCACTCCGGCGAACACGTTGCTCAGGGAGCTCTGGACGGCGAGCCCTGCGACGATCGAGATGAGACCGGCAGAGGCCAGAATTCCGGCTCCCAGCGCGCGGACCTCGTCGATGGTCAGGAGCACGGTGGCGAGCGTGAGGGTGATGATGACGGCAACTGCAACCCGCCGGGCGAGCATGATCTGCGTCTTGAGCCGCCGGGCACGCCGGTTATCGCGGCTGGAATTCTCGTAGTGGCGCAACACCACCGTCTCAACA
This sequence comes from Arthrobacter vasquezii, assembly GCF_029455255.1. Classification (NCBI taxonomy): domain Bacteria; kingdom Bacillati; phylum Actinomycetota; class Actinomycetes; order Micrococcales; family Micrococcaceae; genus Arthrobacter; species Arthrobacter vasquezii. The sequence goes on from NZ_JAROKN010000004.1 coordinate 76,538, forward strand.
ATCGAAAGCACCGTGACCAGCAGCCACGCGAGGGACACGATGAGCGCCAGCACCAGCGCGTAGTCCACGGGCGGGTACCAGGCGGTGTCCCGGGCGGTGGCGCCGAGGGCTATGCGGACGCCGAGAACCGCGAGTACAGCCTGCAGGGGAGCACGCGATTTCCGGGTGACCTCCTGAATCTGCGGCACTTTCCGCAAGGAACGTGTTGCCACCCGGCGCAGGATCCACCCCAGTACGACGGCGGCAAGTACCGCGCCCGCCACGGCCAGGAATGGGGTGAGCACCTCGAGAAAATCCATTCCCCTACCGTCTCAGATGTCCCCGGGGGTCAGTCCAATCCCGCTTCCACCTGTTGAGGACCGGACGGGCTGTTGAGGACTGGTCGGTACCTAGTAGAGGAAGATCGCAAACCACTCCCGGTTGTGCGCGTGCAGCAGTACGAGGAAGAGCACGAAATCGAACAGCAGGTGCACGCTCACGATGTAGCTCAGCGACTTCGTCTTCGAGAAGATCCACGCCTGAATGAGGGCGAACGGATAGATGAGGAACGGGCCCCACGAGTGGAAGCCCAACTCCCACAGGAACGAGGTGAACAGGACCGCCTGCAGGAGGTTGGCCTGCCAGTCGGGAAGATGACGGCGCAGCAGCGTGAACGCGGTGCAGATGAAGAACAGTTCATCCCAGATCCCCAGGACGTTGGTCCCCAGGAATAACCGCGCTATTGTTCCGGGATCCGAGGCCGCAGGCCAGTTCTCGTAGACACCGGTTGGGATCATATAGACCGGCAGGAGCACATACCCGATAACGACGACGGCAAGCAGGTACCAGCGTTCCGTCCGGTTCCATTTTTGGCCCGTCAGGACCGGGAAGCGGATGGCGTGGTCTTTGAACACGAAGCGGGACAGCAGGTAGGGCACCGCGACGGCCAGGATCATGGCCGTACCCATGACGGCCATGTGGCTGAAGCTGATGTCGGTGGTGATGGGGACTGCGCTGATGATGACGAGACCGATGGCCAGCAGCAGCAGATCCCTGAAAAGGCTCTTGCCATGCTGTGCTTTGCCGCTGAAGTAGGCAGTTGCCAGCGCTGCAGCAAGTATCAGATAGCCGGGAATCCTCTGCTCGAGCGCGAAGATGAGGAAGCCGGATGCGGATACGAGCGCGGCTGCGACGACAGGAAGTACCCGGGGGCGCGCGTCAAGGCTCGCCGTGGTGATCATGGTTTGAGCTTACGCCTTGCCCCGCTGTCAGGGCGCACCCCTAGACTGTCGAAATGGTAGAGAACAGCGAACGCGAATCGCTCATCGCCGACACCCTGGTCGAGGCGTTCAAACCGTTGATGGAAGCGGACCCGCACGGCTTCCGGACCAAGTTCCGCAAGATGGCGGCTGATCCGTTCGCGTTCTACCGCGGCAGCGCCTGCCTGTTTTACGCGGACATGCGCGAGATGACGGATGAGTGGGCTGATGACAACACCAGCCGAATCTGGATTCACGGGGACCTTCACGCGGAGAACTTCGGCACCTACATGAGCAGTACGGGCCAGCTCACCTTCGACATCAACGACTTCGACGAGGCCTACCTCGGTCACTTCTCCTGGGACCTGCGCCGGTTCACAACCTCGCTGGCGCTGATGTGCTGGCAGAAGGCGCTTCCGGAGGAAGCCGTGCGCTCCCTGGCCCGCACGTACCTTTCCGCCTACCTCGACCAGGTGAAACATTACGACGACGCCGGGCAGGACGATTTCGCGCTTCACCTCGGCAACACCTCGGGCACCATTCACTCTGTGCTGCTTACGGCGCGCGCTTCGCGGCGCACCGATCTGCTCGACGCGATGACCTTCGTGGAAGACCACGAGCGCCACTTCCAGAACAACCGCAAGACCCGCAGGCTCGAGGAAGCGGAGCACGCCATGGTGGCGAAGGCGTTCGAGGAATACCTCAGCACCATTCCCGAAGACAAGCGGTCCCACAGGGAAATCTTCTACAACGTCAAGGACATCGTCGGCAGCTCGGGTTTCGGCATCGGCAGCGCAGGTTTGCCTGCGTACAACGTACTCATCGAGGGTTTCAACGAGGCCTTGGAAAACGACATCATCATCTCGATGAAACAGGGAAACAAGGCCGCGCCCAGCCGCATCGTCACGGATGATCGGGTGCGCTCGTACTTCGAGCATGACGGCCACCGCACTGTCATCAGCCAGCGGGCCCTACAGGTCCACACCGACACGTTCCTCGGCTATACCACCGTGGACGGCGTCGGGTTTGTGGTTGATGAGCTCTCCCCCTACAAGGCGGACCTGCGTTGGGATAACCTCACCGAGCCTGACGAGATTGAACCAGTGCTCGTGGATTTGGGCAGGGCCACCGCCAAGGTGCACTGTGCCTCGGACGAGGACAGCGACCAGGACCTGGTGGACTTCCAGACGGAACGGGCGATCATGCAGGTAATCGAGGGGCGCCGGGAGGAGTTTATCGAGGACATCCTGACGTTCTCCCTCGACTATGCGCGGACGGTCCGTGATGATCACGCGCTCTTCGTCGATGCGTTCCGGGAAAACCGCATTCCGGGCGTTCCGTCCACCTGAGGGATTGTCTGCGCGAAAAGTTGCGGTCAGGAAGAGGTCGTTATGGATTTCGATGTACTGGTGATCGGGGCCGGCCCCGCGGGCATGGCGGCAGCAACACGGGCGGCAGAGCTGGGAGCACGTACCGCCGTCGTCGAGCGTGCGCGGCTGGGCGGAACCTGCGTGAACTCGGGCTGCGTGCCCACGCGGGTGCTCGCGAAAACCGCCCGCCTGTACCGGGAAGTACGCACTGCGCGGGACTACGGGATTGTGGTGCATGAGCCCGCCGTGGACTGGCAGCAACTGATTCGCCGGGTCCGAACCACCGTGGACCGCGTTCTGGATGCCAAGGGCTACGGCGAGGCCATGCAGCAGCTGGACATCACGCTGCTGAAGGGTGAGGCGTCCTTCACCTCACCGCATGAGGTGTCGATTGACGGGCGCCCGGTCAGCGCCGCCTCTGTCATCCTGTGCGTGGGCGGAAGTGCACGACGGCTTCCCATCCCGGGGACTGAGCACGCGGTGCTTCCCTCCGATGTCCTCGACCTCCCCGAACTGCCGGACTCAGTCGCGATCATCGGCGGCGGTCATACCGGCGCGCAATTGGCCACCATCTTTGATGCCCTCGGCTCAAGGGTCACCCTGCTGGACCTTGCGCCGCGCATCCTCACCACCGAGGACCACGACGTCTCCACCGCCGTCACGGACGGCTTCCGTTCCCGCGGCGTGACCGTGGATGTCGGCATCGGCGGTGTGGACGGCATCAAAAAGCATGACGACGGCGCCCTGGAAATCCGCTGGCAGGGAACCGGCGGCGCACAGTCAGCACGCGTGGGAGCGGTCATCATGGCAGCCGGCTGGCCCGCGAACATCTCTGGTCTCGGGCTGGAGGCTGCGGGCGTCGCCACCGCCCGGGGAGCCATACCGGTGGACAACTACCTTCGGTCAAATGTGCCGCACGTCTTTGTTGCCGGTGACGCTAACGGAACCTCCATGCTGGTGCAGGCGGCAGTCTTCGAGGGTGAAACAGCTGCGGAGAACGCGGTCCTGGGCGCACACCGCACCACACCGCACCATCTGCTCCCTGAGGGAGGTTTCACGGATCCGGATTACGCGGGGGTGGGACTCACCGAGGCGATGGCCAGGGAGCGGGACGCCCAGTGCGCCGTCGTCGTTGTTCCCTATGGCTCCGTGGAGCGTCCCATCATTGATGACCGGGAGCAGGGGTTTCTGAAACTGGTCACCGACAGGCACCGCGAGCTGATCCTTGGTGCGCACGCGGTGGGCGAGAATGCGGTAGAGGTCATTCAGGCCGTTGCATCCGCAATGGCGGCCGGTACTGACGTCGCCACGCTGGCCCGCGTGAAGTTCGCCTACCCTACCTACAGCTCAATCATTGGCCACGCTGCACGCAAGGCGGTGCGGGGAGCAGGGAAAGACTCCTGGTGACCCGACTGCTACTGTGGGACGAGCATCACTACAAAGCTTGCTTATCAACGGGCACCGGCAGAAAGCCGCAGCATCGTCACGAGGGCAGTCAGGAGTAGCCATGGGCAGCGCGGAGAAGAAGTTTTCAGTTACCGAGGAGTCGGACAGCAAGCACCCACAGGACTGGGGCCGGGCCATGGCCGTGGCAATCAGCCGTCTGGTGGAGTTGGCCCACGAGGCCGGGGATGTCGTAGAAGACGAGAACCTCTACGGGGAAGACCTGCACCTGTACCTCAGTGAAACCGAGGAGGGTGCAAACATCACGATGTCCTGGACCCCAAGGGCGTCGGCATCATCCGCATCGCCGGAACAGCCCGGGCAGGAGCTCGGATGAGCAGCCAGAATCCGGATCCGGAGAAAGACAAGGTCACCGGACTGGAGCCGGGCGGCGGCGTTCCGCCGGGTGAGACTCCTCCGGCAGAGGCGAGCACCGGTGGGCCGCAGGGTCACGAGGAAGGTGCACCCGGGAAGGCCGCGTCCCGCATCTGGCTGGTGCTGATCGGTATCTTCGTTTTGCTCGGCCTGCTGTTCTTTGTCGGTTATATCGTCGGGCTGTTCGACTAGGCCTGTTCGGTCAGGCGCTCTATTCCACAGCGAAGCGGCCGAAACCCATGGGGGACGGCCGCTTCACTGTTGCAATCTCAGACCCGGTAGTAGTCCCGCAGGGAAGCCTCCTGGTCAGCGGTCAGGCCTTCCTCTACCGTGAAATCCGGTGAATCCTTGATGGCATCCTTGGACACCGCGACATAAAGGTTCTCGCCATCAATCCGGGCGCCTGCGAGCGGCACGAAGTGCTCCCGCGTGTTCAAAAGACCGAGACCAACAGTCACCCAGGCCGGCTCGTTCGAGAGCCCGTCGAGATGCACCTGGGTGACGTTCCCGAGTTTTTCTCCGCTGGCATCCCATGCCGTGGCGGCCTGCAGTTCTTCCAGTTCCAGGTTGTCCATGATGCCTCCGAGCTTCGATGAGAAGTACCCTGACCATTCCAGTGCATGAGGCTCAGAAAGGCAACGATGGAGCTCTCGCTGGACCTACGGAAAGGGCGCCCCACCGAAGTGGAACGCCCTTCCGCCGGCGCGTGCCGGCGTCGTACTGGTGTTGCCTGCCCTACTGGTGTTGCCTTGAGCGTTAGGCTGCTTCGGCGGCTTCTGCTGCTTCGTTGATCATCGGAAGCCACTTGTCCAGCGCCCAGACCAGGGACAGTGGGCTGGCGGCGGAGATGGACAGGGTGAGGGTGTTGTCGGCATCCGCGACGAGCGCGCCTGACTCCACAGCCGGAATCTGGCTCAGCAGCGGGTCTGCGAAGATTGCTTCCTTGGTGGCCTCGTCCGGAACCCAGGTCACGAAGATGTCGGACTCAAGCTCATCGGCACGCTCGGCTGACCAGGGAATGAAGAATTCCTCTCCGGTGGCGTTCTCTTCAACGACGCTGGCCATCTCCATTCCAATCTGGGTGAGGAAACGGGGGCGGTTGTCGCTGGCCGTGTAGATATTCACGCCCTCGGAGTTGGCCGGCTCCAGATTGCCGAAGATGAACGTCTTGCCGGCGATGGCTGGGTACTCGGCCGCGGCCTCGGCGATCTTGTCTTCGGTCTCGCTGACCAGCTGTTCAGCCTCTTCAGTCAGGCCAAGCGCCTTACCGATCATTGCGGTGGAATCCTGCCACGCGGTGCCGTAGGCAACCTCGGGGTAGGCAACAACGGGGGCAATCTCGCTCAGGGTGTTGTAATCCTCTTCGGTGAGACCGGAATAGGCCGCGAGGATGACATCGGGGTTGGTGGCAGCGATCTCGTCGAACGCAATTCCATCAGCCTCGGAGTACTGGACGGGCGCGTTCTCGGTGCCGATGGCAGCACCGAGCTCTTCCAGCTTGGCGTCCTTCCACGGGACGGAGCCCTGCTCGTTTCCGCCGTACTCATTGACCGGCATTCCAACGGGCACCACGCCGAGCGCCAACGCAATATCATCATTGACCCAGGACACCGTTGCAACGCGTTCAGGCTTTTCCTCGAGAACGGTCTCACCAAAAGCGTGCTCGATGGTGACGGGGAAGGCATCAGCAGAGCCGGCCTCATTGGCTCCGGCTGCTTCCGAGCCGCCGCCTGCCGGACCGGTTGAGCATGCGGAGAGGGACAGTACCGCGATGGCTGCTGCGGCTATCAGACCGCGCACACGGTTGGGGGCCATGAGGTCTCCTTGACTTTCGAGACGGCGTGAACGGACCGTCGGAATGGTTACGAAAGTAAGGCTAGCCTACGCTTGGTGCTATTACGAAATGTTTGTGTTGCGTAATAGGCGCCTGGCCCCTAGTTCCGGGCTTTACGGGTCTCCCGCTCATTGGCCTTCTGGATGGCGTCGACCAGTTCCTTCTTGGTCATGGTTGAGCGCTTGGGAATCTCAAGCTTTTTCGCAACCTCGTAGAGGTGCTCCTTGGTGGCATTGGCGTTCACCCCGCCGGCGGTTTCCTTCGCCGTTCCGCGACCGCCTTCCGCCTGCTCATCGGAGGGTCCCTTGGCGTCCTTCTGCTCCCAGTGGTCGCCAACCTTCTCATGGGTGTGTTTCAGGGCGCTGTACGCAGTGCGGTGCGCCCGTTCGCCGTCACCGTACTGTTCCTCCGCGGAATCGAGCGTCCGGGCATAGGTTTCCTGTGCCAACTTGTCCGACCGCTGCAGAGTGCTGGGCAGCTCGTCTGTCTTGACCTTGCCTGACTTCGTTACCTTCGGCATTGCTTTTCGCTCCTTCCATGGCGGGTGGGGCTCGCACTTTCGAGGCTACCGCTGAGCGCCGGCTTTTACACGAACGACGGCGCCGGCCCGGCTGCTACCTCCGCCAGGTACTTGGCGAGCGCATCTGGCGCTGAGCGCGGCGCTTCGGCCTCCACCAGTGCGTTGTAGTTGGTGTTGGTGTTCACGTCATAGGTCAGTACGCGCCCGTCTGCGGTTTCCATGAATTCGATTCCGCACACTTCGATGTTGTTCCGTCGGGCAAATTCGACGTACTTCTCTATGATCGGATGGTCGAAGTCACGGCGGAGGCTGAAGAGCTGCTGGCCGGCAACAGGTTCAATGGTGGCCCCCGGTGGCATGATCGGCTTTCCCGTGGCGGGATCGATGGCGCAGGCGTCCGCCGGGCAGAGCTGGAAACCGCCGCGGGCTGTATCCGCCTGAATCGCGTAGATGAACTCGCCGCCCACAATCTCCACACGCGTGATGATCGGTTCGGCTGCCTGGATGAATTCCTGGATCAGCGTGATGCCGTCCTGCGGCTCCTCGAATTCATCCGACACCACATACTCGGCCAGTTCGGCGTGGCTCTCGAATTTGCGGACTCCCAGGCCCTTCCCGCCCTGATTGTGTTTGGTGATGAAGGGGGCCTGGAAACCCTCCGCCGCGTCCAGGATTCGATCGCGTCCAATGGCCGCGACCGTCCGGGGCGTGTCGATGCCCGCCGCTTTCAACGCCGTCAACTGGTCTACCTTGCTCATCTCAAGCTCAAGGACCCGCCTGCCATTGATGGTCCGCCGGCCGTGAGCTTCGAGCCAGGACAGCACTGCCCGCGCATAGTCCTTGGACAAATCATGGTTCCGCGTATGCGCTGAAGCGCTGATCCGCGACCAGAAAATACCTTCCGGGGGCGTCGAGTCGAGGTCCAGCACGCCGTCGGTCAGCAGCCACTCCTCGAACTGGAGCCCCTCCTGCTCGAAGGCACGGGCAAACGGAGGAAACCACTCGGGGTTCTCGTGCAGGGCGTAGATCTTTGGAGCTTCCGACGTAGTCATGTTCGGTGCAACCTCTCTCTCGAAGGGGCTATTCCACCTCGCGCCTCCCACCTGGACCCCAAAAGCGCCGGGGAGTGGCACGATCGTGGGGACGTCCCCACGAATCTGCCACTCCCCGGCGCTTTTGGCTCGGGCGTGCGCGTTTTAGCGCGTTGGCTCGCGTTCGAGTGCGGCTTCATGCTCCTCGTGGGCACGGGTAAGGAGTGCCTTGAACTCGGTCTCGTTCCGGATATAGCGCTTGTACTTTTCCGGCTGCTTCTTGAGCATTGCCTCTTCGGCGCACATCTTCTCGAAGATACGCTCCCGCTCGTTGATGTCTGTCTCGTAGTTGAGGTCGAGGTACTCGATGGCGTGGCGCCGGGCACCGGAGATGAGGGTCTTGGCCTTCCCCTTCGGGCTCACCAGGGAAGCAATGACCGTCACCAACAAAATGCCGAGGATCAGGCTGAGGGAAAGCCCGGTGGAAATTTCCACCACGTTGACCGGCTGGCCATCGTTGATGAACGGGACGTTGTTCTCGTGCAGCGCGTGCAGCATCAGCTTCACCCCGATGAGACCGAGGATCGCGGCGAGGCCGTAGGAGAGGTAAACCAACCGGTCCAACAGCCCATCAAGAAGGAAGTACAACTGGCGCAACCCCATCAGGGAGAAAGCGGTGGCGGTGAAGACGATGAAGACGCTCTGCGTCAGACCGAAGATGGCGGGGATGGAATCAAGCGCAAACAGGATGTCCGTAGCGCCGATGGCCACCATCACCAGCAGCATCGGGGTAAGGACCTTCTTGCCGTTCTCAACCGTGAAGAGTTTGTCGCCGTCGTAATGTTCCGTGGCTGGCAGGAACTTGCGCGCCATCCGGACAATGAAAGTTTCTTCCTCCTCCACGTTTTTCGGCTTGAGAATGTTGCCGGCCGTGATCAGCAGGATGAGGCCGAAGATGTAGAACACCCAGGCAAAGGAGTTGATCAGCGCGGCACCGAGAAAAATGAACCCGGTCCGTGCGATCAGCGAAAAGACGATGCCGAACAGGAGCACCTTCTGCTGGTCCGCCCGCGGCACCTTGAACGTGGTCATGATGATGAGGAAGACAAACAGGTTGTCCACGGAGAGTGCCTTCTCCGTGATGTACCCGGCGAAATATTCCGTGCCGTACTGGGGACCGGCAAAGATCAGCACTCCCACGCCGAACAGCACCGCGATGCCCACATAGATGGCGGACCAGACGCTGGCTTCCTTCAGGGACGGGGTGTGCGCCTTGCGCACGTGGAAGAAGAAATCGAAGAGAAGCAGCCCCACAATTCCTGCGATCGTCAGAATCCAGACAAGTGTGGGCACTTCCATGCGTATATCTCCTCGACAGTGGGCTGTAACTTCACCGTAGTTCCACGTTCAGCACCCCTGCAAGCAGTTCAGCTACCGGTAAAAGTCCTGTACCGGTCAAGACTGGGCTGCGGCAATGATGCGATCGAATGCTGCATCAAGTTCGAAGTCAACCTGCTGACGGTTGGGATCGGCGTCATACCAGGCGACAATCTCACGCGCGCCGAGGGCGAACGGGGTTGTGCAGATGAAGTCCGGCACTAATGCCTTGATCTTGGAGTTGTCAAAGATCACAGAGTGTGACTTGTCGCCGAGCAGCTGGGAACCGAGGTCCGGAAGGTGCGCGGCGATAGTCTCGGACGCGACATGGACCAGCTCCGGTTCCGGCGCTCCCGCGGCCTCCGCGAACAACTGGTAGATCCGGTTCCAGGTCAAAAACTCGTCAGAGGTGATGGTGAAGCTGTCCCCGATCGCCTGCGGCAGTCCAAGCAGCCCGACAAATGCCTTCGCGAAGTCAGTGCTGTGCGTCAGCGTCCACAGAGAGGTGCCGTCACCGTGGACCAACACCGGCCGTCCCGCCCGCATCCGTGCGATGTCCGTCCAGCCGCCTGCGATGGCGATCTTCGTGTGGTCGTACGTATGTGACGGCCGCACGATGGTGACGGGGAAGCCGCGCTCCCGGTACTCAGCCACCAGCAGGTCCTCGCAGGCAATTTTCTCCCGCGAGTACTGCCAGAACGGGTTGCGCAGCGGAGTGGACTCACGAATGGGAAGGGCTGCCGGCGGTTTTTGGTATGCGGATGCCGAACTGATGAACACGTACTGGCCGGTTCGCCCGGTGAACAGTTCAATATCGGCAGCGATGTGGTCGGGGGTGAAAGCCACGAAGTCGACGACGACGTCGAACGTGCGGTTACCGAGCGCGGCACGGACTTCGTCCGGCTTCCGGATATCGGCGGTCAGCACTTCCGCTCGCGATGCCACCGGGCGCTCGATGGTGGTTCCCCGGTTCAGGACGGTGACAGAGTAGCCCTGCGCGAGCGCCCGGTCGACGACGGCGGTGCTGATGACGCCGGTCCCGCCGATACAGAGAATCTTCACGCGGACCTCACCACGCGTAATCCTCGGGCGCGGTCTTGTGGCCCGGGAAGATGTCATCGAGCGTGGACAGGGTGTCGTCGTCGAGCTCTATCTCAAGCGCACGCAGCCCGCCGTCGAGCTGTTCCTGGGTTCGTGGGCCGATGATCGGCGCCGTGACGGCAGGCTGCGCAAGGAGCCAGGCAAGGCCCAGGTCCGCCGGCGAGTGGCCGAGCTTCTCAGCCAGATCCTCGTAGCGCTGAATCTGATCCCGGTGCTTTTCAAGGGTGTCGGCGGCACGGCCCTCGAGACGGCGGACGCCTTCATTCTCCTTCTTCATGACACCGCTCAGCAGCCCGCCATGCAGCGGCGACCAGGGGATGATGCCAAGCCCGTATTCCTGGGCGGCAGGGAGAACTTCGAGCTCCACGGTGCGGGTGAGCAGGTTGTAGATGGACTGTTCGCTGATGAGGCCCGTGTAGTTGCGGCGAGCAGCGGCCCCCTGCGCCTGGGCAATGTGCCAGCCGGCGAAGTTGCTGCTGCCGGAGTACAGGATCTTGCCCTGCTGGACGGCAACCTCGACGGCCTGCCAGATCTCGTCCCAGGGCGTGTTCCGGTCGACGTGGTGGAACTGGTAGAGGTCGATGTAGTCGGTCTGGAGACGCTTCAGGCTGGCGTCGAGCGCGCGGCGGATATTCAGTGCGGACAGTTTGCCGTTGTTGGGCCACTCATCCATGTCACCGTAGAGCTTCGTGGCCAGCACCGTCTTCTCACGGCGTCCCCCACCCTTTGCGAACCAGCGCCCCACAATCGCTTCGGTGCGGCCCTTGTTCACGCCCCACCCGTACACGTTGGCGGTGTCGAAGAAGTTGATCCCGGAGGCATGGGCCGAATCCATGATGGAGTGTGAGTCCGCTTCTTCGGTCTTGGGCCCGAAGTTCATGGTGCCGAGGCACAGGCGGGAAACAGACAGGCCGGAGCGGCCAAGGTGGGTGTACTGCATCAGGAAAAGTTCCTCTCGGGATGAACGTGCGGGAATCCGCTTTCCATCCTGCCAAGCTCGGCGCGCGTGCGCTAGGGGGTAACTTTTGTGCACCTCCGGTGACTTGGAGCGCGGCGGGCCCGCCGGATCTGCGCAAAAGTTCCCCGGCGCCTAGGATTTCACCCATGACTTCTTCGAATCCGCTGCCCGTGGCGCTTATTACCGGAGCCTCCCGGGGCATCGGCCGCGCCATTGCCGATGAGCTCGCGCCCACCCATCACCTACTGCTGGGCGGTCGTGACCGCACGGCCTTGGACGCCCTCGCGGCGTCCTACCCGTCCGCGAAGCCCTTCGCCGTGGATGTGCGGGAAGTGACGGAAACCGACGTCGCCGGCATCGACCGCCTGGATGTCCTGGTGCACTCCGCCGGGGTCCTGCAGATGGGCGCGGTTGCTGATCTCGATGACGAGACGTGGCGAACGAGCTTCGACATCAACGTCTTCGCCGTCGCAAAGCTGACCCGGCTCCTGCTGCCTGCCCTCCGCGAGGCCCGCGGGCAGGTCATCGCGATCAACTCGGGTTCGGGCTACAGCTCCGGCGCGGGCTCGGCTGTCTACAGCGGCACCAAGTTTGCCCTCCGCGCGCTCACTGACGCCCTTCGGGAAGAGGAGCGGCCCAACGGCGTCCGGGTGTCCTCGATCCACCCCGGACGGGTGGCGACGGACATGCAGGCCGAACTTCACGACTTCGAGGGCAAGGAGTACTCCCCCGGTGCCTGGATCCAGCCGGCCCAGGTAGCCAAGGCAGTGCGTCTTGCAGTTGACGCCTCGCGTGATTCGGCAGTGGAGTCGCTCAATATCCGTCCCTCGGGAATGGCATGAGCACGGTTCGGCTCACCGCGACGGTGACGGGCGAGGTCCAGGGCGTCGGCTTCCGCTACCGCACCCGGCAGCAGGCGGAGCAGCTCGGGCTGGTCGGTTCGGCCACCAACCGGCCGGACGGTTCGGTGCTGGTTGTTGCGGCCGGACCGTCGTCAGCCGTTGAACAGCTGCTGAAGTGGCTGCGCTCCGCGGATGCTCCCGGCCGCGTTGAGAAGGTGGAAGCGGACCTGCACGACGACGGCGCCAGCGGACTCACAGGCTTCGTCACGGACTAGCGGCGGTCACCCTTCAAGCCTGCGGGGCATCCCGAACTGGGTCTGCACGCCCGGCGAATAAAGCACCGATTCCGGAGGACCCTCCACTGCCAGGCCTGCAGCCTGCACCAGGGAGTCATCCCAGTGCTGTAGTACCGCGCTCTGAAGCGGCCACGGCGTATGGGTGTTGGGGATGTAGAGGGTCCGGCCGGCGAACCGCGAGTGCAGGCCAAACCGCGCGGTCAGGTGGACGGACAGCGGATCGGCGGCAACGCTCCCGGTGGGCAGTACGGAGAAGGACGACGACGCGCCCCGGAGCCTGTCCACTGAGTAGCCGGTGCCGTCGGGGCCGTGCCAGGCACGGCAGCGGGACCAGACGTACGGGATACCTGCCGCCCGGGCGCCAAGCACCACGGCCAGCCGGGACGCGTCGAGGGTGAGGAAAACGACGCCGCGCACGCCGTTCCGGTCCCGCGAGTAGAGCCGTACATTCACTTCCGTGAACGTACCGAAATACGGCACCGGCACCCCGCGTCCAAAACCTGCTCCGCGCATGCGGAAGCCGATGAGCCCCACCCAGGAGTCGCCGTCGTGCTCGTCCGGATCTGTTCCCGCGGGCATGAAGCGGGCCGCCGCGGAGGATGGAATGCGCCAGTGGAGGAAGACGGCATAGCCCCAGAACTGGTCCATGACCGCGGGCGTAAGCAGTGGCGGGGGCTCCGGCCACCGCGGAGGAGGGGCGAAGAGATCAAACATGGGTTATCGGCATGTCTCCCCGGCCATCAACCTGGGCCTTTCGCCGGCGGAGGCGATCGAGCGCTGTCATGACGGGCGTTGCCGTGATTCCGTGCAGCACAACGGAAAGCGCCACGACAAGGCCGACGAAACCCCAGACTTCGTTCGCTTCGGCGTCGAAATCACCGTTGCTCAAGCCGTACCCGAGGTAGTAGAGGGAACCAATACCGCGGACTCCGAAGAACGCGAGCGCCACTTTCTCCCGCGTACCCGTCTGGCCGCCGAGGAGTCCAAGGAATCCTGCCAGAGGCCGGACAAGGATCAGGAACGCGAGCGCAAGAACGACGTCGGTCCAGCCGATGGTTTCGAGAAGCCCCCTCGCGATAGCCCCGCCGAGCAGCACCAGGATGACCACGGACAGCAGCCGTTCGAGCTGTTCCACGTAGCTGTGCAGCACCCGGTGGTACCCGTGGTTGCGCTCCGCCGAGCGGATGGTGATGGCGCAAACGAAGACGGCGATGAAGCCGTACCCCTCGAACGTTTCGGTCACGCCGTATGCCAGGAACGTCGCAGCGAGCGCAACGAACCCCTCGGAGTGGGTGGACAGCCGGAACGATTCCGCGCGGGAGGAAAAGAAGAGTCGGCCCAGGAGCTTGCCCGTTCCGTAACCGAGCAGCACACCGAACCCGATGCGCCACAGGACGTCGACGAGGAACCACTGCGGGAACCAGGCGCCGGGTGCGGCCCCGACGAGGCTGATGGTGATGGCGAGATAGACGAACGGGAAGGCCAGGCCGTCATTGAGTCCGGCCTCGCTGGTCAGCCCGAAGCGGACCTCATCCTCGCGGTCGAACCCTTCTTCGCCGTCCGCGGGCTCACCAACCTGCACTTCCGAGGCCAGGACCGGGTCAGTCGGAGCCAGCGCGGCGGCCACCAGGATTGCACTGGCCAGCCCAAGTCCCAGGAACACGTAGCCAAGGACTGTGAAGACGAGGATGCAGATCGGCATGACGATTCCGAGGAGCCGCCAGGTGGTGGACCAGGACCGCCAGCCGGGAGGCCGGTCGAGGGCCAGGCCCGCACCCATCAGGGAGATGATGACGCACACCTCGGTGAAGTGCGTGGTGACCACCTCATACTTCACCGGATCGGGTGTAGGCAGGTACGGGATCAGCGCGAAGGCCAGGACCCCTGCGGAGAGAAAAACCATCGGCATGGAGATCGGGACACGGCGCAGCAGGCGCGGAAGCAACGCGGCAGCAAAGACGATGATGCCGAGCACCGTATAGATAATGCTGGGTCCCTCAAAAAGCTTGAGCACTCTGGCTCCTTCTCGCATGGATGTTGCCTAAAGATACTCGGGCAGAAGCTCTTCGTCGCGGGCAGCATCCCCGGATGGGATACTAGTGCCCATCTCGCTACCGCCGGGGGGCTCATGGAATTTCTCGACACGACCACGGTGCGTTTTGTCTTCGCTGTGGTTGCTGTGACGCTGCTGGGCCTCTTCTACTTCGTCACCTTTCAGCGCACGCGCTCGATCTACAGCGCCTGGTGGTGCGTTGCCCTCGCCCTGTTCCTCACCGGGTCCGCGGCCTACCTGCTGGATGGAACGGCTCACCAGGTCTGGGCCAACCCCACCGGGAACGCCCTGCTGGTGCTCGGCGTGGCCAGCGTCTGGGCCAGCGCCAGAACGCTGCGCGCCCGCCCTGCGCCCGTGTGGCAGCTTCTCGCCGGACCGGCGGTGACCCTGCTGGTCTCGGCACTGGACAGCCCGGCTACGAACGACTGGTCAGGCGGCCCTGTGTTCCTCGCCTTCATGTGCTTGTTGCTGGCCCTGGCTTCCGTGGAGCTCTGGGGTATCAAGCGCTCCTCCAGCAGGGTCACCAAATCCCTCGCGCTCGCCGCCGGCCTTCTCGCCGCTTACTATCTGGGGCGATGGCTCGTCTTCCTGGCGGAAGGACCGGACGGACCCACTTTCACTACCTACTTCGATTCCGCGATCACCACCCTCATCACCCTGGTACTTCTGGTTGTGGTCTCCTTCAGCATGGCAGCGCTCAGTAACGAGCAGGTGACCCATGACCTTCACCTTCGCGCTACCCGGGACGGGCTTACCGGCCTGCTCAACCGTTCCGGATTTGCGGATCTGGCGTTGAACGAGCTGAACCGGATTCGCGCTAACGGGACTCCCGGCGCCCTGGTGCTGGCAGACCTCGACCACTTCAAGGCCGTCAATGACACTCACGGGCACGCCGCAGGAGATGGAGTCCTCCAGGCGTTCGCGGATATCTGTGTGGCCACGGTGCGCTCCACCGACCTGGTGGGCCGCCACGGCGGGGAGGAATTTGTCATCCTGCTGCCCGGTGCGGACTCGAACCGTGCCGAAGCGATCGTGAACCAGCTCAGCGCCCGCTTTGCACGTGCCACCTTCGCGGAGGGATTCGAGCCGCCGACCGTCAGTTACGGCATCGCTGCGATCAACTCGGAATCAACAGACCTTGCCGCAGTCCTCGCAACCGCGGATGCCGCCCTCTACGAGGCCAAGTCACTGGGCCGGAACCGGGCTGTCCAGGGCCCTACCGGACGGAAGTGACAGTGTGGGTTCACGCAAAACTTCCGCCGCCACTCCTGCCACCGCACTGCTGAACCGGCTGGGCATCCCGCACCGCACCCTGAGCTACGTGCATGACCCTTCGTCTGAACACTACGGAACCGAGGCCGCCGAGAAGCTGGCGGTTGACCCCGCACGCGTCTTCAAGACGCTCATGGTGGACACCGGCACCCAACTGGCCGTCGCCGTCGTTCCCGTCAACCGCCAACTGAACCTCAAAGCAATGGGCGCCGCGTGTGGAAGCAAGCGCGCCGCCATGGCGGACCGCGCTGCCGCTGAACGGCGGACAGGGTACGTGCTCGGCGGAATCTCACCACTGGGACAACGGCACCGCAGCCCGCTGGTGCTCGACGAATCCGCGCTTGCCTTCGAAACAATCCTCGTCTCGGGTGGCCGCCGCGGATTTGAGATCGAGCTCGCGCCCGCTGACCTCCTTCGTGCAACTGACGGTACGACGGCGGCCCTCGCCTCCGCTTGACCGCCCGTACTAGTGTGGGTTCAGTTGTCCCCATCCCCAGCAGACGAGAGCACCTGTGCATAGTCAGGGCATATTGGCGGTCGTGAACGCGTCCGCCGGAACCGCATACCGCCGCAGTGTCGACGCCGTTGCCTCCTTCCTTGCCTCCGCTTCCGCACGGCGGGGCACGTCCTTTGAACTTGCCCGCACCCAGGACCTGGACGAGTTGGATTCAGCCCTCGGAAGCCTGGACGGCAGGCACCTGGTACTGCTGGGCGGCGACGGCTCGGTCCACGCCGCGATCCAGTGCCTGCACAAGACCGGCACACTGGCCTCCGCCGGGCCCATCGGCATCATCCCCGTGGGTACCGGAAACGACCTCGCACGGTCACTGGGAATTCCGCTCGATCCGCTGCAGGCTGCCGAGTGTGTGATGTCCGGGCCGGCACGCGCCATGGAGCTGCTGGTCAGCGAAGACCGTGTTGCCGTCAATGCTGTCCACGTGGGGATCGGCGCGGATGCCGCGGCCAAGGGCGCTGACCTCAAGAAGAAGCTGAAAAAGGTGAAGGCCGGGAAGCTCGGGTACCCGCTGGGTGCCGTCGCTGCGGGGTTCAGCTCTCCCGGGCAGCACCTTAGCGTGAGGGTGGACGGTGAACTGTTGCATGACGGATCCAGGCCGCTGCTGATGGTGGCCCTCGGCCTGGGCGGCACCGTCGGCGGAGGCGCCCGGCTCATCCCGGACGCCAACCCGCATGACGGGCTTGTCGACGTCGTGCTCTGGGAGTCGGTGGGTTCCGCTGCACGGGTGGGGTACGCCCTCGGCCTCAAGAGCGGCGACCATGCGCGGCGCACTGATGTGCGGATCGGGCGCGGGGAGACTGTTGAAATCACCGCGGTTGACGGCAATGGATTCAGGGTAAGCAATGACGGTGAATTGTGGGGCCCGTTCCCGCACCGCCGGTGGGATGTCGTGTGTGACGCCTGGCACGTCATCGCCCCGCAGTAGCATGCGCCTTTCAGTAGCACCTGCTCCGCAGCAAACAGCACTGAACTCCGGGTATTGCCGCAGCGCTCACGAAGTTCACTCAAGGTTTCCACAAGAGTGGCGGAGCACTCTATCTCCATGGCAAACAGCCCAGTAGGCTGATTGTCAGCCACCAGCAATTTCGGGCCCCTCGCGGGCACCTGGCGAAGGCTGATTGTTCGGATTCCTCCCCGGGGTTCGGTCGTAACGGACCTTCATCAGGGGAAACATATGGGGAGTTACCAGTGAGTGAAGTCAGGCCGGCATCGGGCCACAGCGTTCTGAGGAGCCGTCGTCGTGCGGTTCGGTCTGGTGTGAGCGTTTGCCTTGCTCTGGCTGTCATCTACTCCTTTGGCTATCCCGGATCCACACCGTTGACCTCCGGTGCGGGTGCAACCGGCACCGTGCTCGCCCAGGGAGCAGGAAGTTTCTCTGACGCCATCGTTCCGGTGACCGGGTATGTGGGTGAGCAGCAGCTCGTGGGTCCAGGGACAGCGTTGCCTTTCGGCACCACGGATTCGCTGGTACCGGGGCGTGAGGTTCCCGGCGCGCAGGAGTCTTCACGGGCCACGGCTACCGCTGACAAGAGGTCATCGGTTGAGTCCCTCAGCTCCACGCCGCGCCCTGGCAAGGGCATGCTGATCTCTCCCCTGCAGTTCCTGACCCCCAGTTCGCCGTTCGGTCTTCGAACCAGCCCCATCACCGGGGAGCACAATGAATTTCACTCCGGCCAGGATTTCGCGGCACCCTGCGGAACCCGCGTCTTTTCAGCGGATGCCGGTGTTGTCCGTGCCGCCGGTTGGCATCCCTGGGGCGGCGGTAACCGCGTGGAGCTTGACCACGGCAACGGCCTCGTCACCACTTACAACCACCTGGAGGGGATCGGGGTGAAGGCCGGAGACCGCGTGGGAGCCGGGCAGGTCATCGCCACGGTAGGCACCACCGGCTGGTCCACCGGGTGCCACCTGCACTTCGAAACCATCCTCGACGGCGGTCACACTGATCCCGACGCCTGGAAGCTGATTCCGCTGGACGGCAGTGGCCCGGTTGAGATGCCGAGCCTGGTCAACTTCACCCCGGGGACCGGCAACGGGAACGACGACGACACCGCTTGGGTTGCCTACCTCGCTACCGCTGGGGCCATTGAGCCGGTTGCGCTGAAGTCACCCGCCCGTGTGGATGCGGAAGTGGCGGCTCAGGGGCCGCGGGCGAGCGGCAAGGCACTTTCCAGCACCAAGTCCTCGAGTAGCAAGTCCTCCGGCGGCACGTCTACGAGCAGCGCTTCTTCGGGCAGCACGTCTTCGGGCAGTAAGAAGGCTACACAGCCCTCGGATACGCCAAGTACGTCGGTTCCCGGAACGTCAACAGCGCCTTCCAAGCCGGGCACGCCGTCGGGAACGCCTTCCGGGACTCCGTCCAAGCCGGGCACACAGCCGCCTTCGACGACGACTCCTCCGCCTACAGAGCCTGGAACGCCGCCGGCCACCGACCCCGGCACGCCGCCCGGAACTCTCGATCCAACGCCGCCGAACACGCCCGTTCCGACGCCGCCCGTGGATCCTGTAACGCCGACGCCTCCACCTGTGGATCCGGTGACGCCTGATCCGACTCAACCCGCTGACCCAACTCCACCGGTGGATCCCACACCCCCCGTGGAACCAACGCCTGTCATCCCTGATCCGGCGCCCGCCGATCCACCGCCGCCGTCTACAGACTCCGGCACCCCACCTCCCGCTACTCCCCCGACAGTCTCGGTGACCGATCCACTGGAGGCTTGCGATCCCGCAATCGACCCGGAGTCCATCGTCGTCGACGAGGACACCAAAGACCCGCAGCTGCACCCGCTGACTGGCGAGCCGATCACGGCTGGGGAACTGTGCGCTTCGGTCTCCGTTACACCAACGCCCGGAATCACCGGGACAGAGCCTGCACGGGAAGCCGATCCAGGTTTGACCATCGCGCCATAACGCAAGGTACCGGTCACCGCGCCGTGCCACCACGTACAGCGCAATATGAGCCCCTGAAACTTCTGGGGCTCATATTGTGTCAGGACCGTTCCGTCAAGATCCCAGGGCGATATTGGTCCCGATAATGGGCAAGTTCGCCAATCAGTTGTTTGCCCCAAGTAACGTCGTGATTCCCCCCTCTCTGAGACCCCCGGAGGTTCACGACCATGAGAAAGCCCTTCCCGTTTCATGCACGACTCGCACGGCGGGCGCCGCCCCTTGCAGTTGGCACCCTCGCAGTTGGTCCCGGGGCTGCAGTTGGTACCCGGCTGCAGTTAGTACCGGTCAAACGGACTCCGCGCTGCTGAGGGAGCGTAGTCTCGATAGTAGGAAGCCTTCCGCTATGGCGGTCCGGTGTCCTACGGGCAGGGTGCGCATCGAGTAGCCTGCCGCCAGTCGGGGTAGTTGCTCTGGCGTTCGTACAGAATTGAGGCCGCATGGCCCCCGACCGCGACATCTCTGACAGTGAAAAGCTGCAGGCTCTGCTGCTCGAGAGCCCGGGCTTCACAGAATTCCTGCTCGGTCTGAGCACCATTTCCGCTTCGCTGTTCAACCAGGACGTCCCAATGCACTGCGCCATCACGGTGGAGCGCACCGGCGGGCCTACCACCGTTGCCAGCAGCAGCGCCCTCGCCCAGCGCCTGGACGAGCAGCAGTATGCGTTCGACGACGGCCCCTGCCTCACCGCGCTGCGCACGGGTCATACAGTCCTGATCCCTCAACTCACGGACGATCCACGCTGGCAGCGATACGCAGATGCAATTTCAGGCGAACACATTCAATCGATCCTTGCCGTCCCGATCCTCATGGATCATGCCTCGGCCGGCGCGCTCAACTGCTACTCCAGGGACATTGCTGCATTTGACGCCGCGATGGTTGAGTCCGTGGAAGAGCACGCCGCTTCGTTATCCACCATTCTTCAGCTGGCTCTGCGCGTCCACGAACCGGAACACTATCCTGACGACCTGTCTGACGTACTGAGATCCCGCGCGGTGGTCGATGCAGCCGTGGCGCTCGTCATGGCTCAAAACCGCTGCAGTCGCGAAGCAGCAATGCTGATGCTGCACGTTGCTGCGCGGCACCACGACGGACGGGTGCAGGCTGTTGCCCAAGAGCTACTCGACACGGCCCGCGCGAGAACGGTGATCAGCCGCACCGCGAATCAGCCAGGCTGACTCGTAGGGCACAGGCAGGAAGGCGCAAGGTTTCAAAAATGAGCCGAGCACGGGAAGATGATATTCGAGGTTCCGATCAGAAAGGATGCCGGACGTGGAAGTACAGGGTCGCGCCTTTCTCCAACCGGTCGGTACAGAGAGTGCCGAACTGGTGATGCAGCTGCAGGATCTGCTCGCGGACAATGCTGATGTCCAGGAATTCCTAACGGAGCTGAGTCGGATGGCCTCCGAGCAGCTTTCCCTGCCGGACAATCCCATCTCCTGTGGAGTGACGGTTCTTCGCCGGAAGAAACCGCTGACGGTAGCCAGCAGCGACGAGCGTTCCAGAACACTCGATGAAGTGCAGAACAGCTACGGCGACGGTCCGTGCCTGACCGCGCTCCGCGATGGCGCCATCATCAGCGTTGCGGAGGTGGAGAACGAAACCCGCTGGCCAGACTATATGCGTGCCGCGGAATCCTGTGATGTGCAGTCCATTCTCTCAGTGCCCATGGACGTCAGAAACTCCGGCAAGGCAGTCCTCAACCTCTACTCACCGCGCGTCCGCGGATTCTCGGAGGACAGCATCCTTGCTGCGCAGGACGTTGCAGAAGAGGCAGCCAGGGCGCTTCACCTTGCATTGAAGATTGCGCAGCTCAATGAGCTCAAGGACAATCTCAGTGCGGCGCTGGAATCCCGGACGACTATTGCTACAGCAGTTGGCATCATCATGGCCGAGAACCGTTGTTCCCGAGAAACGGCGTTCCAGATCCTCGTTGATGCCAGCAGCCACCGCAACACCAAAATGCACACGCTGGCCGAAGGCGTCATCGGTCGGGTAGCAGGTGATCATGACAAAGCTCCGGATTTCGACGAGTAAGCCCTCCGAACTGCACCCTGCCCGTCAAGCCGAAGGCACACCATGATCAAGAAACCGCCACTGGATGAGCTGTCCGCCGCCGTCGGCCGCATTCTGGGGGTGCTGCTGACGCAAGAGAAAGTGGACGACGCCGTCCACCACCTGGCCCAGGCGGTGAAAGAGTCGATTCCCAGCGCCGTGGGGGCGGGAGTCAGCATCCTCGATTCCAGCGGGCAGAGGACCAGCACGGGTTTCACCGACCCCGTCGTGCAGCAAGCAGACCGTTTCCAGTATGAGCTGGGGCAGGGACCCTGCCTCACGGCCTGGGCCTCTGAGGAGCAGGTGCTTGTCGACGATGTCGCTCTTGATCGCCGGTGGCCCGAGTGGAGCGCGGCGGTCCGGGAGCTCCCCATTCGCTCGGTGGCGAGCGTGCCGCTCATGGTGGAAGGGCACGCCATCGGCGCATTGAAAGCGTACGCAGGAGAACCCGGTGTCTTCACCATCGAGACAACCTCCCTGATGCATATTCTGGTCAGCCCGGCGGCAACGCTCCTGTCCCATATCCAGAGCAGGGAAACCGTTGAGCGCATGAGCGAAGGCCTGCAGACGGCGCTCCATAGCAGGGACCTGATCAACCAGGCCTGCGGAATACTCCTTGAACGGAAAGGCCTCACCTCTGAGCAGGCATTGATGGAGCTGATGAAGACCGCTAGGCAGGAGCGAACCTCCCTTCGCGGCGTCAGCGCTGAGCTGGTGGCCGGAACCACGGCCCGCAACACCTGAGGTTCATCGTGGGCTTTGAAAGCTACGAACCTGAACAGCGCCAGGGTCTCAGCGAGGTCCTGGCGCGAGCGGACATCACCACGGGCGAGCTGTGGCTTCGCTATTTCAGCATCGGCGGTTCCGCCGGAGAGTATGAGGTGGACGCCTACCTGCAGAGCCTGATCTCGTTGCCGAAACTGGAACGCGACCTCCTGGCCATGGCTGCGAACGGATTGTGCGCCGACGGATCCGGTCCGCGCGCTCCCTACTCGGACGAACTGCCGCCGGCGGACGCCCCGCAGGACTGAGAGCGCACGCTACTCTGCCGGCGCTGCGGTACTGGAACGCACAATCATCTCGGTGTGGGCCGTGTGGTTGGAGCGTTCTCCCGACTCGGCGGGGCCGGCGAAGAGCTGAAGCATTCGTTGCACGGCACGGCTTCCCTGCAACGCCGGGTACTGCGCGATGGTGGTCAACCCGAAAACCTCGCCGAGGTCATGTCCGTCAATGCCAATCACCGAGAGGGCATCCGGAACCCTGATTCCCAGTTCCCGTGCGGCAACAATGGCGCCGATCGCCATCTCATCCGAGGCGCAGAAGACGGCGGTGGGACGGTTCCGGGGATACCCGAGCACCTGTTTGGCGCTGGCATATCCACCGGGAATCGTGAAGTCCGCATAGGCAAGCCATGAGGGAAGAATTTCCAGACCGGCAGCTTCCATGGCTACCTCGTAGCCGCGGCGGCGGCCTTCCGAGATATTGAAGTCCCTGGCAGCGTCCTCAGGCCCGCCGATGTAGGCGATCCCGCGGTGTCCCAGACTGATCAGGTGTTCGGTGGCCAACTGGGCAATGGCGAACTCGTTGACGCTGATGGTGTCAGCGCCGGGAAGGGGACCACCGATACCGACAATCGGCTTGCCCACCGCCAGCAGCTGTCCGAGTTCAGTTTCGGACAGCTGCAGGGAAACGGAGATGACGCCGTCGCAGCGTTGGCGCAGCAGGAACTCGGAGAAGACGCGGTCCCGGTGGCCCGCGCCGTCGCTCACGTTATACAGCGTCAGATCATAGCCAGCGTCCAGAAGTGACGCCGCAACGCTGTCCACAATCTGGGAAAAATACCAGCGATTGACTGATGGAACAACGACGCCGACATTGCGGTTCCTGCCCGAGGCAAGTGATGATGCCGAGAAGGACGGCACGAAGTCCAGCTGCTTTGCAGCCTCAAGAACCTTCAACCGTGCCCGCTCGGACACCTGGCCGTTGCCGCTGAGGGCACGGGATACCGTGGCAGTTGAGACGCCGGCGAGCGCTGCAACATCCTTGATGCCAACCACGGTGCCCTCCCTCAGAGCAAAGGACGGGCGCGGTCCTCTTAGTTGAGTTTTATCCATACGCACCGGTTCGGCGCCAGGACGCCCTCTGCACCGGCATCCGCGTGACTCCCTGCGATGACCGTGCCCGATGGTACATAGGCATCAGATTCTCCCATGTTCATGATCACCATGACGTCATTGTTGAGAAACGCGATGATGTCCGTGTCCATGTAATCCGCAGCCCAACTCAGCGAGCCGGCACCGAGACGGAGCTGTTTGCGAAGTGCGAGCGCCGAACGGTACAGGTTGAGGGTGGAATCTGGATCGGTCTGCTGGACGTCACGCGCCAGCGTGTACCAGTCCTCCGGCTGGGGCAGCCACCCGCCGCTGGTGGAGCCGAATCCGTAGTGCGGTTCGTCCGCCCTCCATGGCAGCGGGACCCTGGACCCGTCCCGGCCTACGCGTTCTCCGCCGGTGCGGATGAACGTCGGGTCCTGGCGCTGTTCGTCCGGGATGTCCAGGTGATCGGGCAGGCCGAGCTCCTCGCCCTGGTAGAGGTAGACGCCACCGGGGAGTGCCAGCATGGCCAACGACGCCGCCCGTGCACGGTCGAGCCCGACCTCCGGATTGTTTTCGCCTAACCGCGTAGCGTGCCGGGTGACATCGTGGTTGCTCAGGACCCAGGTGGTTGGTGCATTCACGCTGTCGAACGCTTGCAGCGAATCAGTGATGATCCCGCGAAGTTCAGCGGCGTTCCAGGGGTGGTGCAGGTAGGCGAAGTTGAAGGCCTGGTGCATCTGATCATGGCGGACCCAGTTGACCAGACGGGACAGCGGATCAATGCTGGCTTCCGCGCAGAGGATGCGGTCGCCGTCGTACTCTGCAAGAACTGACCGCCACCGGCGGTAGATGTCGTGGATCTCTTTCTGGCCGAACATCGGCGCGGCGTGGCCCGGGTAGCCGTCCGAGGAGCAGCCGTCGGGGCGGCCGCCCCAGTCCGGCAGCCCGTCTGCCTTGACCAGTGCGTGCGCAACGTCAACGCGGAAACCGGTGACGTTGCGGTCCAGCCAGAACCGCAGGATCCGCTCGAACTCGGCGTGGACGGCAGGGTTGTCCCAGTTGAAGTCCGGCTGTGAGGAATCGAAGAGGTGGAGGTACCACTGGCCGGGCGTACCGTCGTCGTTCAGTGTGCGCGTCCAGGCGGACCCGCCGAAGTGGGACTGCCAGTTGTTCGGCGGGTTTGAGCCGTCCGGTCCGGTGCCGTCGCGGAAAATGAACATGGCCCGTTCGTCCGAGCCCGGCCCGGCGGTGAGGGCAGCCTTGAAGAGCGGGTGCTCGCTGGAGCAGTGGTTGGGAACGAGGTCGACGATCACCTTGATGCCCAGCTCGGATGCGCGGGCAGTCAGCTTGTCGAAGTCGTCGAGCGTTCCGAACATCGGGTCGACGTCGCAGTAATCGGCGACGTCGTAGCCGCCGTCGCGCTGCGGGGAGGTGTAGAACGGCGACATCCAGATCGCGTCAATGCTGAGGTCGGCCAGCTGGTGCAGCTCGGCGGTGATCCCGGCGAGGTCCCCCTGGCCGTCGCCGTTCAGGTCCCGAAAAGATCGCGGGTACACCTGGTAGATCACGGACGAGCGCCACCAGGCGTCGTCGTCGTGAGCGGTGTGAAGGGGTTCGTGGAAAGCGGGCGCTACAGACTGCGCGGACACAGCAGGGGCCAGGGAAACAGCGTTGGGCATGAGGAACATGCTAACCCCGGTTGCCGAGAAAATGGAAGCGTTTACATGAATGAGAAGTTACCCCCACTCTTGCGAATGCCGGTATTCCGCAGAAACTGGGCGATCCCAGCCGTGTTGTTGTACAGACTGGCCGTAAGCGCTTACGATGTGTTGTGCCTCACTGGTTCCGTTTCGGATCCGACGTGTTCGGCGCAACCAAACAGGTCTTCCATTTACAACCGCGCTATGCAGCGCAAACCCTCAGTATCGGCTGCCTCGCGGCGCCACAGAAAGGTTCACCAATGAAGGTGCAAACAACCAGACTCCTGAATCGCCGGACGCTGGCCACCGCGGCTTTGTCCGTCGCGATGCTGGCCGTCACTGCCTGCGGTGGCGGATCCACCGACACCGCCGCGGGAGAATCCGCTGCGCCAACCGACCTCGCTGAAGGCGGATCGACCACCCTGACCATGTGGGTGGACGCGGAGCGCGCTCCGGCACTTGAGCAGATCGCCGCCGACTTCAAGGAAGATACCGGCATCTCGATCGACCTTGCGGTGAAGGACTTCGCAGCGGTACGCGATGACTTCATCACCCAGGTGCCTACCGGCAACGGACCAGACCTGATCGTCGGCCCGCATGACTGGATCGGTACCTTTGTGGAGAACGGCGTTGTTGCTCCCATCGAACTGGGAGACAAGGCTGGAGAGTTCCAGGAGTCCGCACTTCAGGCCATGTCTTACGAGGGCAGCCTGTACGGCGTGCCGTACGCAGTCGAGAACATCGCGCTGCTGCGCAACACCGATATGGTCTCCGAGGCTTCCGAGACCTTCGATCAGGTCATCGAGAAGGGCCAGGCAGCGGTTGACGCCGGCGAAGCCGAGTTCCCGTTCCTGGTTGGCCTCGATCCCAAGCAGGCGGATCCGTACCACATGTACCCGTTCCAGACCTCGATGGGCGTTCCTGTCTTCGCTCAGAACGAGGACGGCAGCTACGATCCCTCGAAGCTGATGCTCGGTGAGCCCAACGGCGTTGAGTTCGCGAAGAAGCTTGTTGAGTGGGGCGACACCGGTTCCGGCGTCCTGAACTCCAACATCACCGGAGACATCGCCAAGGAGAAGTTCCTCGCCGGCGAGTCCCCTTACTACCTGACCGGCCCGTGGAACGTTCCTGCTGCACAGGAGGCCGGCATCAACCTGGCCATCGATCCGCTGCCCACCGTGGGTGATGAGCCCGCCCAGCCGTTCATCGGCGTCAACGGCTTCTTCATCTCCTCGCAGAGCTCCAACGCTCTCGCAGCCAACGAGTTTGCAGTGAACTACCTGACCACCGAAGAGGCGCAGGACGCGATGTTCAGCGTCGGCGGCCGTCCCCCGGCACTGACCGCGTCCTTCGACAAGGCAGCGTCAGATCCCGTAGTTGCCGCATTCGGTGAAATCGGCGCCAACGGCGTTCCGATGCCCGCCGTACCCGAGATGCAGGCAGTCTGGGCCGACTGGGGCGCAACCGAACTCGCTCTCATCAAGGGCGCCGTCAAGCCGGAAGAGGCCTGGCCGGCAATGGTGAAGAACATCGAGCAGAAGATCGCTGCCGGATAGCTACACCCTTTGAAAGCCGTTGTGGGCCGGACAGACCCCGGCCCACAGCGGCTTCGCTTTACCTGCATACCTGCCTCATTGCCTTCCACCTGCCCGGCCCGCTTCGCCGAAGTGCCCTCAACGAAAGCTCCGCCGCATGCCCACCACCACTGCCTCCCCCGCCGAGTCCACGAAGCGGTCCCGGACCCTTCGCCCTTCAGATTCCGTTGCCGGTCTCCTCGCAAAGATCATTCTGCTGGGACTCGTTGACGCCTTTGCCGTCTATGTCCTGATTGTCCTGTTTCTGCAGGAAAAGTGGATAGTGCTGGTGCTGGCCGCTGCGGTCACACTACTCATCAACTGGATCTACCTCCGGCGCGGCGGGCTGCCCGCCAAGTACCTGGCCCCGGGAATTTTCTTCCTCCTGCTCTTCCAGGTGTTCGTCATGATCTTCAGCGGCTACGTTGCGTTCACCAACTACGGTGACGGCCACAACAGCACCAAGGAAGACGCCATCTCGTCCATCCAGCTGGCGGCGCAGCAGCGGGTACCGGACTCCCCCGCCTACCGGGTCACCATCGTTGAGCAGGGCGGCGACTTCCACTTCCTCACCACCGATCCCGACGGCGACATCAGCATCGGCAGCACGGAAGAACCGCTCGAAGAAGTTTCCAACGCCGTCACCGACGGCACCGGCAAGGCGACCGAACTCGAGGACTACCGCACCCTGCAGTTCGACGAGATCCTCGCGAACCAGTCCGAGATCCTTGCGCTGACCGTCCCGTTCTCTGAAGATCCCGACGACGGAACCCTGCGCACCAGCGACGGCTCCACTGCGTACGTGTTCAGCCCAACCCTTGTCTACGACGACGCGTCCGACACCTTCACCGACACTGAAACCGGAACGGTCTACTCAGACTCCGGCGAGGGAACCTTTGTCTCTGCGGACGGTCAGCAACTCAACACCGGCTGGAAGATCGACGTCGGCTTTGCGAACTTCGTCAAGGCATTCTCCAATGAGGACATCCGCGGACCCCTCCTGCAGGTGACCCTCTGGACGTTCACCTTTGCGCTGATCTCGGTGCTGTCCACGTTTGCGCTCGGCCTGTTCCTGGCCAACGCTTTCAACCACCCGAACCTTCGCGGCAAGAAGATCTACCGCATCCTGATGATCCTGCCCTACGCGTTTCCCGCCTTCCTTGCCGGCCTCGTCTGGTCCGGTCTGCTCAATCCGGAATTCGGCTACGTCAACAACACGTTCTTCGGCGGCGCGAACATCCCGTGGCTCACGGATCCATTGCTCGCGAAGTTCAGCGTGCTGCTGGTGAACCTGTGGCTCGGATTCCCCTACATGTTCCTGGTGTGCACCGGTGCGCTGCAGTCGCTGCCCGAGGACGTCAACGAAGCCGCACGGCTCGACGGCGCCAGCCCGTGGAAGCTCTTCACCTCCATCAAGCTCCCGCTCCTGCTGGTCTCGGTTGCTCCGCTGCTCATTGCGAGCTTCGCGTTCAACTTCAACAACTTCAACGTGATCTACATGCTTACCGACGGCGGCCCGCGGCTGTCGGACACCACGGTCAACGTGGGCGCAACGGACATCCTGATCACCATGGTGTACGAGGTTGCGTTCGGCAGCGGCGTGGGGCGTGACTACGGCCTCGCAAGCGCGCTGTCCATCATCATCTTCTTCATCGTTGCCGTGATCTCCGTGATCAGCTTCCGGCAGACAAAGTCTCTCGAGGAGATCAACTAATGGCTACCGAAACCCCCACACCGCTCCTCGCTACGCCCAGTCACGGCACGACGACGCCGCCACCGGAACGCCGCAAACAGTCCTTCGGTGCGTGGTTCCGTGACAAGGGGTGGCGGCACGTGGTCGCGGTCATCACCACGGCGTTTGCGATCTTCCCGCTGCTGTACGTTCTGTCTGCTGCCCTGAACTCCACTGGCACCATGGCCGGTTCCAACGTGCTCTTCAGCCGGATTGACTTCGGCAACTTCG
Organism: Arthrobacter vasquezii; assembly: GCF_029455255.1. NCBI lineage: Bacteria > Bacillati > Actinomycetota > Actinomycetes > Micrococcales > Micrococcaceae > Arthrobacter > Arthrobacter vasquezii. The sequence goes on from NZ_JAROKN010000004.1 coordinate 105,099, forward strand.
AGGAACTGTTCAGCAATCCCAACCGCCCGTTCGGCAAGTGGTTTATGAACACGCTGGTGATCGGCGTTGTCACCTCGGCGGCAACGGTCTTCCTCGGGGCTTTGGCCGCCTATGCATTCAGCCGCATGCGGTTCAAGGGCCGCCGGGTCAGCCTGCTGTCCCTGCTGGTACTGCAGATGTTTCCGCAGCTGCTTGCCGTCGTCGCAATTTTCCTGCTGCTGAACTTCATCACCGATGTGGTGCCGTGGCTGGGACTGGGCAGCCAGCTAGGGCTGATCATGGTGTACCTCGGCGGCGCGCTCGGTGTGAATACCTACCTGATGTACGGGTTCTTCAACACCATTCCGGCGTCCCTGGACGAGGCGGCGCGCATCGATGGCGCCAGCCACGTTCAGGTATTTTTCACGATCATCCTGCCGCTGGTGACGCCGATCCTGGCCGTCGTCGGGCTGTTGGCTTTCATTGGGCTGAGCAGCGAGTTTGTGATTGCCAGCGTGGTGCTCAATGACCCGGACAACCAGACCCTGGCGGTTGGCCTGTACTCCTACGTGGGTCAGCAACGGTCCGAGAACTGGGGAGTGTTCGCCGCCGGTGCTGTGCTGGCTGCCCTGCCGGTCATGGCGCTGTTCCTTTACCTGCAGAAGTACATCGTGAACGGGCTCGCGGCCGGATCGGTCAAGGGCTAAGGAACGATGTTCCAGGTTCCGCATCACGACGGATCGGCACTGTATGTGCCGTCCTCCCCCGATCTCGGTGCTGCGGTGCCGGTCCGTCTTCGGGTGCCGCATGCGTTCGGTTCGGTCGAGCGGGTGTTTGTCCGGTCGCTGCGTGATGCGGAGCCACACTATGACGAGGCGGTCCTTCTCGGCACGGACGGTGCGTGGGACTGGTGGGAGGCCTCAGTTCTGCTGGTGAATCCTGTGACGCGGTACCGGTTTCTGCTGGAGGTTGGCGCTTCCGAGGGCTCATCCTGGCACTGGCTGAACGCCGAGGGGTTCTTCACCCGGGATACGCCTGATGTGCACGACTTCCGGATGGTGACCCATGAGCCTGCACCTTCATGGGCGCGGAGCGGCGTGATCTACCAGATCTTCCCGGACCGGTTCGGGCGTTCTACGTCGGCGGCATCCGAAGCCCCGGATTGGGCGGTTCCCTGCGATTGGGATGCTCCGGTTCAGCCAACCGGCCCCGATACGCCGTACCAGTTCTATGGCGGCGACCTCGACGGCATTACGAAGCGGCTCGATCACATCGCCTCGCTCGGCGCCACGGTGGTGTACCTGACGCCGTTCTTTCCGGCGCGTTCCAACCACCGGTACGACGCATCGACGTTCGCCATGGTGGATCCGTTGCTCGGCGGCGATGAGGCGCTGATCCGGCTCGTTTCGGCGGCTCATGAGCGGGGCTTGAAGGTGATCGGTGACCTCACCACCAACCACACGGGAGCTGCGCACGAGTGGTTCCGGACGGCGTCGTCCGATCCTGCCTCCGAGGAGGCCGGTTTCTACTACTTTTCCGAGGACGGCTCCGAGTATGCGTCGTGGTTTGGTGTGCCGAGCCTGCCCAAGCTGAATTGGCTCTCCCCTGCGTTGCGGGACCGCTTCGTGAGCGGGCCGGGGTCCGTCGTCGCGCGGTTCCTGCAGGCTCCGTTCAATCTGGACGGTTGGCGGGTCGATGTGGCGAATATGACCGGCCGCCATGGGGACGTGGACCTGAACCATTCGGTGGCTTCTGCCGTGCGCTCGACGATGCGGTCTGTCAATCCTGACACGCTGTTGCTTGCGGAATCGACCAATGATGCAGCGCAGGATTTCGACGGCGACACCTGGCACGGGGCCATGACTTACTCGAACTTCACGCGTCCGCTGTGGCAATGGCTTGCTGGGTCCTCGGACGTCAACTTCTTCGGGACTCCCCTGCCCGGTCCCAACCGTATTCCGGCCGAGCAGTTCGTGGAGCTGCATGCAGTGTTTGCGGCGGCATTTCCGTGGCAGGTCCGGACGCAGAACATGATCGCGCTGAACACGCATGACACGGCGCGGGCTTCGACCGTCATGGTTCCTGGTGGACAGCTGATCGGGCTGGGCATTCTGTTCTCGATGCCCGGGATTCCGACGCTCTTTGCCGGTGACGAGTTCGGTCTTGAAGGCATCAACGGTGAAGACTCCCGGACGCCGATGCCGTGGGATTCACTTACGACATCGCATCAGGACCTGTACGACGCCGTTGCTCACCTTGGCAGGTTGCGTCGGGATGTCCCTGCCTTGGCTTTCGGAGGACTGCGGTGGTTGTATGCGCAGGGCGATGTGCTGGTTTACCTCCGTGAGCACGTGTCCGGTTCGGTGTTGGTTGTGGCTTCACGGTCTGGGTTTGACGAGGTTCAGCTTCCGTTGGACCTGATTGGTGTCCCTTTGGACGGTCAGCCTACAGAACTGTGGAGTACGGGCAGTATCTCGGCGGAGTGGGCTGCCGATTCGGTAGGTTTCAGCGGCGACGGGCTCGGGATTGGGCTGTGGCAGTTGCCGGGGGTTGGGTATGGTTTCAGCCCGTGATTCCCAGTACTGCGAGCGCCACCGCTATGGCAGCCAGCACAGCAACAACTACCACCACTCGTCGCGAACCGCGCAGTACTGTGAAGCACGCCGCCGCTGGGAGAGCGATGCCGGCGACTGCACCTCCAATCAGCAGAGCTGAGTAGCCCGGACGCATTCCGGTATCCCGGGGAGAGCCCAGCCCTGATGATTCAACGTAGAGGGCGAGAACACAGCCAAGTGTGGCCAGTGCACCGGCGACAGCGAACGCGATACAGGCCCCCGCGACCAGCGGGGACGATCGCTGCTGACCAGCGCTACTTCGGGTAGACCTCATTTCACCCTGCTCGATTTCCCGCCAGATAGGCGACGCGATGATTCTGGATGCCTGTGAGGGGGTGCCAGCTCTCGAAGAGTATGCGTCGCGTCCGGCAAAGACAAGGGTCGAGCTGATTTTGCCTGTGGTCGACATTCCGACGTCGGATCCCCCCGGGAGCCAAGCGGTTGACCCGGCGAAGCGCTCAGCCGGTGATCGTGAGCGGTTCAATCCGGGCTGCGCAGGACACTCGTTGCAGCGGCACGTCAGCCTCGGACACACGATTATTCCGGCCGGTGTCATCACACCAGTCAACGTTATGCGGGTAAGCCTCAACCGCTGCTTTCCCTGTCGCGGCCTCTTCCGGGACCTCGAACGAATAGCTGAAGCCGCCGGCGTCGTTCATGGGTGCGGTTGTGTCGATAATCTTCCGGCCAAGTGAGTCGGTGACGATTACCTGAATTTCGGCGCTCCCTCCGTAGCGGGGATCGCACTCAGCATCCTGCGCGTGGACCGTCACCGTTTCACCGATTTCGACGGTTGACGGGCTCACCGAATGTGTGGGCGGCATGCAGGGCGGAGCGCCGGGGCCGAAAGTGCTGCACCCAGTCAGGGCGATACAGGAGCCGCTCAAGCCTGCTGCGAGTATCGCCGCTGACCGCTGGGTCAGTGTGTGGTGAGACGTTCGAGGCATCCCCATCTGACCATTATGGCGCTGATCCGCCCTATTGCTTCTGCCAGGCTCCGCAGCGTGTGGTGTTGAAGTCCTGCCCTTCGACGAGTGTCACCGTGGGACGGCCGCCACCAGGGATGTCGTTCTTGCAGCGCCCTCGTTTGACGAGCTCATCCCGACTCTTACCCATGTTCTCGCCGGAAGCGTCCTCGTCGCTCACAACCTCTCCTTCGACTCCCGCTTTCTTGCGCACGAGTTCGCATCCGCAGGTACACCTCTCCCTACCGGCTACTTGAGCGGACTATGCACCATGCGGCTGGCACACACCTACCTTCCGGGCGCCGGCCGTGCACTCCGCGATTGCTGTGACTCATTCGGCATCGAAACAGGTAGATCACACAGCGCGGGCGACGATGCCTTTGCGGCAGCTCAGCTACTTGGCCGTTACATCGATCTCGACCGCGAGTTACAGCTGTGGGACGACCACCTCCATACCGGTGCCAGCCTGAAATGGCAGTCGTACGGCACCTTCCCTCCGATTGCGCCCGTACTGCGTCGACCCATCGACTTCGTGGAACCTCACTTCCTCGCCCGAATCTCCCAGCGTCTGCCTGAATACAGCGGTCCGCACGAACACGAACAGTACTTGGCCCTCCTCGACCGCGCACTGCTGGACCGGCATCTGTCAGCAACGGAAGGAAGCGCTCTGGTCGACCTCGCCCATGAACTCGGAGTCGCCCGTGAAACCGTACGCGACCTGCACCGACACTACGTTCATACTCTCGTCGAAGCAGCTTGGGGTGACGGAGTCATCACCGAGGACGAAGAACACGACCTCGGACTGGTTGCCAAGCTTTTGGACGTCCCTCAGGAAATCGTCGCAGAAGGACTCGACACCCGCCCATCAGCTCCTGCTGCAATTTTCGAGCGACGGAATGGGCTCGAACTTGGAGACACCATCGTTCTGACGGGCCAGATGCAACGTGATCGCGCCGAGTTGGAACAGCTGATTATCGACGCAGGCTACACGCCTCACTCCGGAGTGACGAAGAAGGTGAAGCTCGTCGTCGCTGCTGATCCTGACAGCCTGTCGGGCAAAGCGCGCAAAGCGCGAGACTATGGCATTCCGGTGGTGAGCGAAGACTATCTGTTGCAACTGATTGGAGCATGATTGTGCAAGACAAATTGAGTTGGCCCGGTTTGGGCATGGTGAACCGGTAGGCCATCGGGGTGGTCGTTACATCTGGCAGCTTTCTAACTCGACGAATCTTCTCATCTCGTGGTTGCCCGTATCCGACCGACCGGCCTCGACTGTCGAAGACGAGCTTCTTCTGGATGAGTTCTTCCTAATCCATGGGCAACTGCCCTTCGCCAATCTCAGGCGCTGAGAGAGTTGGGCGCTAATATGTACATCGCTGATCTCGAAACGTACATTTAGATTATGACCACCGTCAGCGTGACGAACGCACGAGCGCATCTCCCCGAACTGATCGAGGACGCGCAAAACGGCGCCGTTTTCCTTGAACGGCGCGGGAAGCTTGAAGCAGTGATGATCAGCCCACAACACTATGAGCGCATGGTGGAAGCGCTCGAGGACAGCGAAGACATTGAGGCGTTCGACGCTGCAATGGCTGAGGAAGGGGAGAACATTCCCTGGGACCAGGTCAAGGCCGACCTCGGCTGGACATGACCCGTTACCGCGTCGAGTTACGTCCCGCCGCTGTAAAAGCCCTCCGCCGCGTGGACCATAAGGACCGCGGCCGAATACAGGGAGCCATCGCCCTTCTCAGCGAAGACCCCCGGCCTCCTGCCGCCCGGGCGCTTCAGGGAAGGCCCGGCATGCGCGTAAGAGTAGGCGACTACCGCATTATCTACACCATTGAGGATGACATCCTGTTGATCGTCGTCGTCACTCTTGGCCATCGCAAGGACGTCTACCGCGGACGTGTCGACTAGCAGTTCGGAGCCCAAGCGACGATACGACGCCGTTGCTCACCTTGGCCGGTTGCGTCGGGATGTGCCGGCCTTGGCTTCCGGAGGACTGTGGTGGGTGTATGCGCAGGGCGATGTGCTGGTGTACGTCCGTGAGCATACTTCGGCATCGGTATTGGTGATGGCTTCACGCTCGGGGTTTGAGAGCGTTTCGCTTCCGTCGGACCTGCTCGGTGGTCTTCCGCGGCGACGGGCTCGGGATTGGGCTGTGGCTGTTGCCGGCGGTTCGGTTCCTTCCGCGTGACCCGGTGTGAGCCTTCCGCACCCGATACCCCCAGAAACGGCCGGCCCGAGCCCAAAAACTGCCCGCAGGCGCAAGCCCGCCGGTTCGAAGCGGCGACCCTGCACCTACGGGCAGTTTTTGCCGGGGCACTTGAGTGTCGTCCTGATCATGGCTGGCGTATGCTAGCGCGCATGGGAATGGTCCCTACGAAGTTCTGGCGTAACCCCTCGGTGACCTCATGGAAGGCTTCCCGGTGAGGGCCTCCGTGCCGGCCACTGTTCTGGGCCTCCTGCTACTGCTGACCGGCTGCACCGGCAACGGCGGCGAAGTGACCGGTCAGACGCAACAGACGCCTTCCGGGTCCGCGTCTTCACCCAGCCCGTCGAGTTCACCGAGCACGTCGAGCACGTCCCCGGGAGCCGTGGAGTCCGCTCCGGAGTTACCGCCGAGCAGCCCACCGGCTACTTCCAGGTCGCTAGCCCCCGAAGAACAGATCGCGCTGAATCAGAACCTGATCGACGCTGCGTGGGAGAACGACGTCGCCGAAGCCAGCCGGCTCATCGAGTCCGGTGCTGACGTCAACTACGAGGACGAGACTCAACAGAGCGCATTCCTCATCGCGGCAAGTGAGGGCTACCTCGAGCTGCTGGAGCTGACCTTGAGCAACGGTGCGGACGTCCACGCGCTCGACAGTTTCAACGGCACCGCTCTGATCCGCGCCGCGGAGCGTGGCCACGCGGACGTGGTGCGTAGGCTGCTGGAGACCGATGTGGACGTTAACCACGTCAATAACCTGGGCTGGACCGCATTGAACGAGGCGATTATCTTCGGCGATGGCTCGCCCCGATACGTGGAGACCGTGCAGCTGCTCGTCGACGACGGTGCCGATGTGAGGTCTCCCTCCCAGGGTGATGGTCTGACGCCTTTGCAGCAAGCCACTTCTCTGGGCTTCGAAGAGGTCGCTGCCGTTCTGCGCACAGCGGTGGAACAGTAGAGCGCAGGCTCGACCGTCGTCGTTCCTCACACCCGCCCGAGGACGTCGATATCCTCCAGGAATTGCCGGTGCACCTCTTCGCTCACGGTGGTCCGCGTGTCCTCGATCGCGTCCAGGTAGTCCTGGGTGGCCGGACCCTTGGTGGTTCCCTCCGTGGCTCCACCGCCACCGTTGCCATAGACCGCTTTCTCCAGCGCCCGCTGCGAAGCGCTCCGCGCGGCGTATTCAATATCTGCTGGAGTGAACCCATCGGTGCGCCGCACCAGAAGGGGCACATCGACGTCGTTCACCACTGAGGTAGGAATGAAACGCTGCCACATTGCCTCGCGCGCCTGCTGATCCGGAAGTCCAATGGGGATGACGTAGTCGAAGCGTCCGTGGCGCAGGAACGCGGAGTCCAGGGTGCGGATGAAGTTCGTGGCACAGATGAGGAGCCTGCCTGGCTGTTCACGGAAGGCCGGAATGATCTTCAACAACTCGTTGGTGACGCCCTGCAGCGGAGACGGCGGCTCACCCGACCGATGCGAGGCAATTTCCTCGACCTCATCGATGAAAACGACCGCGTGCTCAAGCTCCGCGACCTCCAGGAACGTTTCTCGCAAGGCTCCCGCGAGTCCCTTGGAATCGGAAGCCAGCCGCGAGGGGAATATCTCCACGAAAGGCCATTCAAGCCGTGAGGAAATTGCTTTCGCGAAAGTCGTCTTGCCGGTGCCCGGCGGACCAAAGAGAACGACGGCGCGTGGAGGCACTACCCCGAATTCGTCAGCCAGATCCGCTTTGGCCAGGGGCAACACCAGGCGCCGCTCCAGCAGTTCCTTTTCCTTGCGCATCCCGGAAACGTTCTCCCACAGGCCGCGTGCAAGTACCCTGCCTCCCAGTGAACTCAGCGGTTCGAGCTCCTGCCGCTGAACCGGAATTTTCCGCTCGAGATAGCGCAGGTTCTGTTTCAGGCTGAAACCCCGGGCAAGGAATGCTCCCACCCGAGTTTCAGCTTCCGGCATCAGCGCCGACAGCTTGTTCAAGCCGTGTGGCGCCATACGGGTTTCGACGCCGGCGAGCAGCGCCGTTCCGATTCCGCTGCTGCGATACTCAGGCAGGACGGCCAGAAAAACGATCCACCCCTGATCATGCGCTGCCCTCCCGACGGCGGCGCCGATCACCTGATCGCCCTCCACCGCGACAACGGCATAATCCTTCTCGCACGATGCCAACACTTCCGAAAGCGCATAGACGGATTCGGCGCTTGCAGCTTTGGCAGACTCCCAGAGGTGCAGTATTCCGTCCAGATCGGTGGTGTGAAAGTCGCGGACTCGCCACTTGGTCATGATGCACCTTCCTTGGTGGAGGCAACGCGTACCTATACTCTCCAGCACGATGACGCCATCTGTTGGTGAAATCTCGAAGATGAAGTCGTCTTTCTTCGCGAGCTGACCATGACGGGCGATTAGGGGGCCTTGGACCGGGCACAGCCTGCCCGCCGGTCGTTCAGACTACTCTTGACGCCGAACTTGCCGCCGGGCGACCATAAAGCATCATTTCTCCTGGGTCTCCTTATTGATGGCGGTCATTCATGTCCTGGGACTTTCTCCAAACGCACTGGAGCTCTCGCCTGGCCGGGCCCTCCGCTCTGGCCGGCGGAGCCTTGGGCTCACTCGCGATAGTCCTCCACTCCCTCCAACCGAGCGGCTGCGTCGGAAGTGAGTGCGGCGCTCAATCGATGCGGACTGCGTCAGGTCTTGTCACCGGCCTTGGTTCTGTTGCGGCCATCCTCGTTCTCATCGGGATCATTGGGTTGACCTTCAGGGCACGTCTATCCGGACGTCCGCCGAGGCTCATGCACACCGGGCTGGGATTCGCCGCCCCGGGCTTTCTGGTGCTGCTTGCAGCGGTCCTTCTCCAGGCCGCGTTCTTCGATGGTGACTTTTCCGGCATGCCCTACTTCGTCGTCGTCGGCATGGTGGCGCTCATTATCGGGTTTGTGCTGATCGGCATCTTCATCCTCCGCTCAGGAGTGCTACCGCGGTGGATCGGCGTCTTCCTTGTGGTGAGCAGCGCACTGCTGCTGGTGGCAAACGAACAGACCTCAGCAGTCCTGTTTGCCGTTCCGTTCCAGCTCGCGATCGCGTCGGCAGGCTACGTCATGTGGACGGCAGACAGGCGGGAACGTAAGTCTTCGCATCCCGGATCGCTGCGTGTGAAAGCACGGTGAAGGGCGGCTTCTTCCGGCTCTTTAGGCATCGATCCAAGAATGTCAGAGCCGGATGATTAGCTGTTTTCTATGGGAATCAGGATGTGGGAGACGCTCGAGGAAGCCGATGGGCTGACTCGCGAAGAAGCGTACGAGCGCGTTCTCGATGCCGCCTACGCTGAGGCGGACCAGCGCTGGTGGGACCTGCATCCCGGCCAGTCCTTTTCGCTGGATTGGGATGATGAATTCGACGACGGCGAATCCGAGGCGCGTTCCCGCGCCGCCGTGGACTCAGCATCGGCGTACCAACTGGTTGGCCGGTTGCAGAACATTCGGTCGTCAGAGTCCCGGCGGTCGCGGTCCATCGCTGACAGTCTCGACCTACTCCGGGCAGCACAGCGGTTGGCGTCCTGGGCCGCAGCCAGACAGGCCGTACTGATCGCTGATGTCTTCGACCATATTCGCGCAATTGACGGCACCGCTTTGGGGAAGCCCGGGGAGGGTGGCACCTCTCCGGATCTGAGCTTCACCATGGCGGCTGAGGAAATCGCCCCGTTGCTGCGGGTGCCGGGAAGGGCAGCGCAACAAATGCTCGGTGAAGCGCTGCGTTTGAGGGAAGACTTACCGGGAACGTGGGAGGCGCTTGACGACGGCACCATTAGCCCCACTCAGGCGCAGGTCATCGTTCAGGAATCGCAATGCATTCCGGCAGAGGCCACGGCCGGGTTTGAGGATGCGGTCCTGGAAACGGCCGGCGCGCTGACGCGCCCCAAGCTCGTCCGGCGCTGCAGGCAGCTCCGCGAGAAACTGCATCCCGAGTCGATCATCGAACGGAAAACCCGTGAGGTGAAAGATCGCCGCGTTGCAGTGGAGCCTGAGCGGGACGGTATGGCCTGGCTCAGCGCCTATCTTCCCGCGGAGCAGGCACACGGGATCTTCAACCGTGTGGACGCCGCGGCCCGCTCCTTGCAGGGTCGCGACGAGGCCCGCACTCTGTCACAGTTGCGTGCGGATGTGTTCGCTGACGTCCTCACCCATACCTGCACCGGTGACCCGGAGAAGGGCACGGGCTTCCGCGGGGTAGGAGCCACAGTGTTTGTCACCGTTCCCGTGATGACCCTGCTCGGTCACAAACGCACTGACTGGCAGGATCTTTCCGGCGCACGCGGCACCGACTTCGATGAAAGCGCGGCGGTGAACTTACCCGCTGACGCTGTGGAGGCTGTTGCGCAAGAAGCCCATGCAGGAGCGCCACGCGTTGCCGGCGCGCTCGCCATCGAGAGCGCCGCCCCGGATCTCGAGGGCTGTGAAAACGGCTACCTCGATGGATACGGGCCCATGGACCCCGAAACGGCCAGGAACCTCGCAGCGCATGCACCGAGCTTCACCAGAATCCTCGTCCACCCTGAAACGGGCGCGGTGCTCAGCGTCGGCAGAGACAGATACCGGCCACCGAAACACCTTCAGGATTGGGTGAGAATCACCAACCCGACCTGTATTCATCCGGGGTGCAACCGGTCGTCGTGGTCCTGCGAAATCGACCACATCATCCCCTGGGCACACGGCGGGCAAACGTCGCTGACTAATCTCGGGCCTCGGTGTAAACGACACCACATGATGAAGACCGAGGGCCTCTGGTCTATCGGGCAGGACGACTCCGGCACACCAAACGTCACGTCGCTCGGTGGTGAGACCTACGTCGAACCACCCGAACTACCGCCACCGTTCTAGCGGAGAATGCACGACGCCCCTCGTCAGCCCCCAATACAGGCCTACCGCCGAAACCGCAGCGTCACCAACTGGAAGGGTCGCAGCGAGAGAGCAACACCGCCGTCGTCGGTGGTTTGGACGCAGTCCGCCGAAACCGGCCGCTCCAACAGGTCCGTGGCAATCACGGAGGAATACTCAAAGCCGGCCGAAAGCACCGTTGAAGCCCTCCCACCGAACGCCTCGTACAGCCGCACCACAACATCACCGCTCCGGTCTTCGGCCAGCTTCACTGCCTCCACCACCACTGCTGGGTTGGAGACCGTCAGGACCGGCTCAACAGTTGAAGACCCCACGCCAGCCACCGTACGCACCGGCAGATTCAACCGATAGCCCTCCGCAACCGCCTCAGGGATACCGGACGACGGCCGCAACGAGAACTCGAAGGTATGCGCTCCCTGGTCAGCCTGCGGATCCGGAAACAGCGGCCCCCGCAACAGCGACGCACGAAGCAGCGTGTGGGGAACACCGGACGGCGACTCCGCCCGGGTGACGTCATAGCCGTACGTCGAATCATTCGCCAGCGACACCCCAAACTCGGGCTCCCCCACGTGGACCCAGCGGTGCGCCACCGTCTCAAACCGCGCAGCATCCCAGGACGTGTTAGTGGCCGTCGGTCGCTGGATATGCCCGAACTGGATCTCCGACGCCGCACGATCAGCCAGCACATCCACCGGGAACGCGAGTTTGAGGAGCTTTTGCTGCTCATGCCAGTCAACCTCGATCGACAGGTTCACCGCGGTGCCGTCAGCACTCAACGAAATCCGCTGAACCAGCCGCGACTTCCCGAACACCCGCTCCACCCGCAACACGGAACCGACCGCATCAACGGACGCCGCCTCGGTCAGCTCGGTGACATTGAACTTGTAATGCTCATCGATATCCCAGGCGTCCCACTGATTCGGCGTATCCCGGAACAGCTGGAACACGTTGGCGCTCGTGCCCGCGGGGATGACTTCCCGCCCGCCGGACGCACTCAAGCCGTCAACCACCAAGGAGGTGAACAACCCGTTCTCATCAACCGTCAGCCGCAGGGATTCGCTTTCCAACACCCACGAGGACCCCTCGCGTGCCGGTTCATAAACAGCCGACGACGACGGCGCCGCACCTCCCAGTGCAGGCACACCCTCCACACGATAGGGGCCGGCATTCAGCGCGGCTGTCGCTGATCCGTCGCCCAGCAGCGCCTCCAACGACGCGCCGATCAGCGACTCCAGCGAAGCCGTAACCGCCGCATAGTTCCGCTCGGCCTCCTCATGGACCCAGGCAATCGAGGATCCCGGCAGGATGTCATGGAACTGCTGCAACAGCACCGTATGCCAGGCGGTTTCCAGCTCGTCATACGGGTACTCGAACCCCGATCGCACGGCAGCAATCGTGCACCACAGCTCCGCCTCACGCAGCAGGTGTTCACACCGGCGGTTGCCCCGCTTGGTTCGCGCCTGCGAGGTGTACGTGCCGCGGTGGAACTCAAGGTACAGCTCACCGGACCATACCGGTGCATCCGGATACTCGGCGGCTGCCTCCGAGAAGAACCGTGCAGGAGAAGACAGCGTCACAGTCGGCGACCCCTCGAGGGAAGCGGCGCGGGCAGCAGCGGCGAGCATCTCCCGGGTGGGTCCGCCACCGCCGTCGCCCCAGCCGAACGGGACCAGCGAGGTGTTGGCGGCGCCCTTCTCCCGGTAGTTCCGCTGGGCGCGGGCAAGATCGGGACCGCTGAGATCCGAGTTGTAGGTGTCCACCGGCGGGAAGTGCGTGAAGACCCTCGTGCCGTCAATGCCCTCCCAGTTGAAGGACGAATGCGGGAACAGGTTCGTCTCGTTCCACGAGATCTTCTGGGTGAGGAAGTACTCCGACCCCGCCGCACGGACAATCTGCGGCAGTGCAGCCGAGTACCCGAAGGAATCCGGCAACCACACCTCCAGCGGCTCCACGCCGAAGTTCTCGAGGAAGAAGCGCTTACCGGCAACAAACTGCCGCGCAAGCGCCTCGCCGCCCGGCATATTGGTATCCGACTCCACCCACATGCCGCCGGCCGGCGCGAACTGCCCGGACCGGACCTTCTCCGCGACCCGCTCGAACAGTTCCGGATAGGACGATTTGAGCCACGCGTACTGCTGCGCCGACGAAGCAGCAAACACAAAGTCCGGATTGCGGTCCATCAGCTCAAGCACGTTGGAGAACGTCCGGGCCACCTTCCGCACGGTCTCGCGGACCGGCCACAGCCAGGCACTGTCGATATGCGCATGCCCCACCGCGTGCAGCCGGTGCGCACTCGCGTGCGCAGGCGCAGCCAGCACCGCAGCAAGACACGCGCGGCCCGCCGATGCTGTCCCGGAGATATCCGTTGGGTCGACGGCGTTGACCGCCTTCTCCAGTGCGCGCAGGATTTCGTGCCGGCGCGGCAGGTCCACGGGCAGCTCATGCATGAGTCCGTTCAGCGTCCAGACATCCTGGCCCAGCTCCCACGCCTCGCGGTCGAACAGCGCCACCTCCGCCCGGCGGAACGTGTACAGCGCATCCGAACCCGCGGTGGACAGCGACCCCAGCGGAGTGGGTTGGTAATCGAACCCGTCAATCACGTTGGGGTTGGACGCCGCCTCAACATAGAACTCGACGGCGGTGCCCGGGGCCGCATCGAGCGGAACCCACATGTTCAGCGGCTCAAGCGCCTTGATCACCCGGCCGTCCGGCGCGTACACCAGTCCCTCGGCCTGAAAGCCCGGCATGATCGTCGAGAATCCGAGGTCGATCACGGCCTCAAGCTGGTGCCCGGAAGAGACAGACCACTCCTCCGGCACGGTCGCGGTGAAGCGGAACCAGGTGGTTCCCCACGGTCGCCCCCACATGGAGCCCACAACGAACGGCTCGAACTGCTCGGCGACGACGGAAGAGAACGGCACCGGTTCTCCCGGCGCCTGCCAGGCGGAAATCTCGAGCGGCACGGAGACCGGCCAGACCGCAGGGGTCAGCCGCTCGGCAAGGAACCGGGCGATTCGCGCCTCGACGAGAAGTCGATTGTCATGCATGAAGCTAACCTTTCAGGGCGCCGGACATGGCAAACGAGCCACCGAACACACGCGAGACGAGGATGTACAGGACAATCACGGGCAGTGCATAGAGGATCGAGAATGCGGCCAGCTGCCCGTACGCGACCGTCCCGAACTGCCCGAAGAACCGGAAAATACTTACCGCTGCGGGCTGGTTTTCCTGCGAGAACAGCAGGATGAACGGCACAAAAAAGTTCCCCCACGCCTGAATGAACACGAAGATGAACACGACGCCGAGTCCCGGCCGCATCAGCGGCACCACAATGTGCCACAGCGCTTTCATGGCGGATGCGCCATCTACCCACGCCGCTTCCTCGAGTGACACCGGCACTGAATCCATGAAGTTCTTGGTCATCCAGATGGCCATCGGCAGGGACGTCGCGGCGAGGAAAAACGTGGTCGCGGCGAGTGAATCCAGCAGGTTCAGCTGCACAAACAGGCTGTACACCGGAACCATGATCGCCGTAATCGGCAGGCAGGTGCCAAACAGCACGGTGTAGAGGAACGGTCGGTTGAACCGGGTGTTGAAGCGGGACAGCGGGTAGGCGGCCAACACTGCGGCAATCACGGTCAGCGCCGCCGATCCACCGGACAGGATGAAGCTGTTCCACAGCGGCACAAACGTCTGTTCCGGCGTCAGAATGGCGGTGAAATTGGCCAGCGAGAAGGACGCCGGCAGGGCAGTCTCGTACGTCGCTTCAGCATCGAAGGACGCCAGCACCAGCCAGCTCAGCGGCACCACGAAACACAGGGCGATCACGGCCAGAACAACACTGGCGCTCCAGCTGGGCGCCCCGCGGCGCAGGCTGCGGGCACCCTGGCGGACGCTGCGGGACCGCTGCGAATCCGGGGGCGCCGCCGTCGTCGTCGTACTGGAAACCGGCCCGCTCATGAGGGTTTCCTCTCGCGCAGCAGGCGGATGTACGCGAGGGAGAACGCGGCGCCGATGATCAGCATGACCACCGCGATCGCCGTGCCGTAGCCGATGTCGCTGTAGCGGAAGGCTTCCTCGTACGCCATGATCGGCAGGGTGGTGCTCCGGTTGGTGGGCCCGCCGGCGGTCATCACGTAGATCAGCGTGAACACGGCGAGGGTCTGCAGCGTAATCAGCATCAGGTTGGTGGCGATGCTGCGCCGAATCATCGGAACCGTGACGAAGACCAGCGTCTTGGCCCCGCCCGCGCCGTCGATCTCCGCGGCCTCCGTAATCTCCTTCGGCACGTCATTGAGCGCCGCCTGGTAGACCATCATCGAGAACGCGGTCCCCCGCCAGATGTTGGCGAGAATAATGGCGAGCATCGGATGCTCAAAGAGCCAGTCCACCGCAGGCAAGCCCGCAAAGCCGGTGATTTGATTCAGCGTCCCGTCCCGGAAGAAGAATGCGTACGCAACAAACGCGGCCACGATTTCCGGCAGTACCCACGCTGCCACCACACATACGCCGACGACGGCGGCAACCGCCTTGTGCGCCCGCTGCATGAGCAGCGCGAGGCCGAGTCCGAGGAAGTTCTGCCCGATCACCGCCGACACCAGCACAAAGACAACGGTGAGCAGCAGTGACTGCGGAAAGAGCGGGTCCGCAAAGAGGGTGGTGTAGTTCTCCAGGCCGATCCACTCGGGGTTCTTCGCGTTGGGGCCGGTCAGGGCGGCGTTGGTGAAGGACCCGTAGAAGGACCAGATGATCGGCCCGGCCAGGAAGATCCCGATGAGGATGATCGCCGGCGCGAGGGGTATGAGCTTCAACGCCGATGCCAGGGAGCGGGAGGCCCGTCCGTTACGCTCCCGCTCCCGGCTGTTGTTCCCGCTGCCGCCGCGGCGCGCGGCGCCGGAGGACGAACCGCGGGAAGTGACCGTGGAGGAGATGGCTACTCCTCGACGACGTTCTCTTCGCCGACGATCGCCGTCAAGGCCTCGTCGTACGTTGCCGCTGCTTCTTCGGGAGTGGCTCCTCCGGTGATGACGGCTTCGGTGGCTTCCTGCACCGCCGTCGAAATCTCGGCATAGTTCGAGGTAGCGGGCCGGTAGTTCGTGACATCAAGCACCGCCGAGACATCCGCCACGAACGGGTTCGCGTCAAGGTACTCGGGCGCTTCGGCGATGTCAGTACGCACAGCAATCTGCGAGCTGTCCACCGTGTACTGCAGGAGGTTCTCCTGGCTCATGGCGGTGGTGAGGAACTCGAACGCCAGGTCCGGATTCTCCGCACCCGCACCGATGGCCAGGGTCCAGCCGCCGGACATGCTCGTCGCTCCCGGCTCCTGGCCGTTCTGGGTGGGGAACGGCGCAACGCCCATCACGTCCGCGTACTCCGGCCACTCGAACATGCCGCCTTCCTGCCAGAACGACGGCGCATAGGAACCTTCCACCGTGGCTGCCATCTGGTTCTCGGGCAGCATGGTGCCGAGGACTACCTGCCACACGTTGGGATCGAGGGCCTCGGCCGGGGTGACGGCGAATTCCTCGTCATAAAGAGTCTTCAGGAACGCCAGTGAATCGACGAAGCCCTGTGATCCGGCGATCCACTTCGATGACTCGTCATCATAGAGACCGCCGCTTTCAGTGCCGTAGAGCAGCTCGTAGAAGCTCTGCATGACGGTGCCTTCACCGGTGCCGGTTCCCGCGTACATGCTGAACGGCCGTGAATCAGGCTGCGCTTCCTTGACGGTACGTGCCATTTCGAGGAGGTCATCCCATGATTCGGGCTGCCAGGGAACCTCGATCCCGGCGTCCTGGAGCACCTGCTTGTTGTACCAGATGACCCGGGTGTCGGTGCCAAGCGGCACCGCGTAGGTGCCGCCGTCGTCCGCCTTTCCTGCTTCCTTTGCGCGCCCATTGAAGGCGTCCCACTCATCCCAGCCGGCTAGGTGCTCGTCGAGGTTGAGCAGGTACCCGGCCTCAACATCGGAGCGGAGGCGAAAGGTGTCCTCATAGAAGACGTCCGGAGCGGTGTCAGGCGAGCGCTGCGAGAGCGCAAGGCGGGTGTTGTAGTCCTCATCAGTGCCCTCGACCGGCTCAAGTTCCACGGTGACGCCCTCGTTGGCGGCCTCGAACTGTTCCTTGGTGGTCTGCATGAGGGTGTCCAGCGGAGAGGCCTCGCCGGCCTTCTGGTAGATGATCCGCAGGGTGTTGTCCGTGGCCTCCTCCTCTCCGCCGCCGCCTGCGCAGCCGCTGAGGACGAGGAGCGCGGCAACCGCCGCTGCTGGGATGGTTCGAGAGGCGCCGCGCATGGTTTCTCCTTTGAAACTTAGGCATCGGGAGACTTCCGATACCGGAAATAGTACATCGAGTGGATTTAACCCACAATCCCCCGGTTGAATGAGCAGGACACGCCCCTCATGGCCAACCAATCAGGGTGTGTCCTGCCAAATCAACGGTGGTGGAAACCAGCCTAGAGCCTGCCGCCTACAGTTCCGCGAGCAACTCCTTCATCTCCTCGATTTCCGCCTCCTGCGTTTCGACGATGTCTTCGGCGAGCGCAATGGCCTCAGGGTTCTCGCCGTTCTCGATTTCCTCCTGTGCCATGTCCACGGCTCCGTTGTGGTGAGCGGTCATGGACTCGAGGAACATGCGCGCTGCCTCCTCGCCCTGGGCGACCTCAAGCTCACCCATCTGGTCCTCGCTCAGCATGCCGTCCATGCCGTCCTCGCCGTCAGCAGATTCCATGTGGTGGCCCTCAACCGGCTCTCCCCAGGCATCGAGCCAGCCTGTCATCGTCTCGATCTCGGGCGCCTGGGCGTCCTTGACCTGGGTGGCCAGCTCGGTGATCTCGGGGCTGAGGCCGTCCTTGGCGAGAACGACGTCACTCATCTGAACCGCCTGCTCATGGTGGGGAATCATCATCTGCGCGAACATGACGTCGGCGTCGTTATGCTCCCCGGACACCTCACTGCCGGATGAGCCGGCTGCCGATTCACCCGGATCGGCAGCCCCACAGCCGGCAAGCATGACGACGGCGGCAACACCGAGCGCTGAAAGGGATAGGTAACGCTTCATGATGGTCTGATCCTTCTGATTCATTGGGTGATGCGGTCTGGGTTGAGGTCGATCCTGCGCAGCAGCTGCGCATTCAGCGCAACCACAATGGTGGAGACGCTCATCAGCACGGCCCCGGCGGCGGGCGAGAGCACGATGCCCGCAAAGGCGAGCACTCCCGCAGCCAGCGGAACGGCGAGGACGTTGTAGCCGGTGGCCCAGACGAGGTTCTGAATCATTTTCCGGTAGCTGGCCCGGGACAGGTCGATCATCGCCAGCACCGAGCGGGGATCATTTCCCGCCAGCACGACGCCGGCAGATTCCATTGCGACGTCGGTGCCCGCACCGATCGCAATCCCCACTTCCGAACGGGCCAGCGCAGGAGCGTCATTCACGCCGTCGCCGACCATGGCCACCTTGAGCCCGCGTGACTGCAGCTCGGCTACCTTGGAGTCTTTATCCTGCGGCAGCACGTCAGCGAAGACCTCATCGATGCCCAACTCGGCACCGACGGCCTCAGCCACCTGGCGCGCGTCTCCGGTGATCATTGCAACCTTGACTCCGCGATCCTGCAGCGCCTTCACGGCCGCCCAGGACTCATCCCGTACCCGATCCTCAAGCCGGAGCGCACCAATGATGGCACCGTCCCGGACCACGTGCAGCACCGAAGCGCCGCGGCCCATCCATTCCTGGACGGCGCCGCTCAGGTCCGGCGGCGTATCGAGGGAGAGTTCCCGGAGCAGGTTGGGGCCGCCGACAGCGATCTGGGAACCGTTGACTTCCGCCTGCACTCCCCGTCCCGTCATTGACGAGAACCCGGCGCCGCGGAAACCGAAGGCTACGGCGTCAGGATTGTCCGCCGCCGCCTGCACAATGGCACGGGCCACCGGGTGCTCGCTGTCGGATTCGGCAGCGCCTGCCAGGGCCAGTAGTTCGGCCTCTGCAACACCGCCGGTGGCGGCGGCAGCGGTCACCGCGTGACGGCCTTCAGTGAGCGTGCCCGTCTTGTCGAACAGCACGACGTCGATGGTCCGCATCCGCTCCAGCGCCATCCGGTTCTTGATCAGTACACCGCTCTTGGCCGCGCGCTCCGTGGAGATGGCAATGACCAGCGGAATCGCCAGGCCGAGGGCGTGCGGGCAGGCGATCACCAGCACGGTCACGGTCCGGATCACCGCGTCATTCGGGCTGCCGAGCAGCAGCCAGGCGATGAACGTGAGGATGCCCGCGATCAGCGCGAAGTAGAACAGCAGCGCCGCCGCACGGTCCGCGAGTGCCTGCGCCTTGGAGGAGGACGCCTGCGCCTCTGCGACCAGGCGCTGGATCCCGGCCAGGGTGGTGTCCGCTCCGACAGCGGTGACGCGCACCCGCACGGCGTTGTCCGTTGCGACTGTGCCGGCAACCACCATCTCGCCGGCAGCGCGGGAGACGGTGCGGGACTCACCGGTGATCATCGACTCATCGAACTCGGCGGCGCCGTCGACGATGTCGCCGTCGGCCGGAACGCGGGCACCGGAGCGGACCAGGACTATATCGCCGTTAGCCAGCGAGCTGACCGGCACAGTTTCGATACCGGCGTCGGTCACTTTGTCCGCCTCATCCGGCAGGAGTGCTGCCAGAGCGTCGAGGGCGCCGGCGGCTGAGCCGAGGGCACGCATTTCCATCCAGTGCCCCAGCAGCATGATCACCACCAGCAGCGCGAGTTCCCACCAGAAATCGAGGTTGAAGTTACCGATCCCAAGCGTGGTGATCCAGGACGCGATGAAGGCAACGCTGATGGCCATGGCAATCAGCAGCATCATGCCGGGCTGACGGGACTTCAGCTCGGAAATGCCACCCTTGAGGAACGGTGCGCCGCCGTAAAAGAAGATGACCGTGCCCAGGATCGGCGAAATCCATAGGGCGCCAGGGAAGTCAGGGAGCGTGTAGCCGACGATCTCGGCGAACATGTGGCTGAACAGGACAACGGGAACGGCCAGGATCAGGCTGATCCAGAACCGGTTCTTGAACATAGCGGTGGAGTGCCCGGCATGCTGGCCATGCGTATGCACTTCGGAATCGGCGTGGGAGGAATGTGTCTGGTTTTCCGGCGTTTCATGGTCCGCGACCTGCGCACCCGCGTGACCTGAAGTCTGGTGTTTCATGATGATTCCCTTCGGCCCTCGAGAAAAGCCTTCCGAGGGACCTGGAAAGTCAGGCGTTGATGGAGGAATGTTTGGCCTGCCGCTGCTCATGAACCGAACGTGGCGACGGCCGCATCGAATGACCTTCAAGGAGTATGCGGCCCGGTAAGCGGGCTCGGACTTCCTGACTCCGGTACCAGTAAATTATACCCCCAGGGGGTATCTGTCAACCCCGGAAGTTTTGCGCACCTACGGCGACTTCCACGGCATGCGAAGTCGCCGGAGGTGCGCAAAAATCAAGGGGGAACTAGCGCGCCAGCATCAACCGCTCAGCGCGCGGACCCAGCGTCCGCTCAAGCATGAGGCAGGCGGCTCCGACGGCCGCAACGTCGTCGCCGATCCCGGTGGAAACCACCTCCACCGGATGGATACTCCGCGCAGCCCGGAAGTCCAATAACGACGACGGCACCACCTCCAGGTACCGGTTCGCCAACGGCGCCCAGAACGGCCCGCCGAAGACCACGCGGTCGACGTCGAGCACGTTGGCGAGGACCGACACAGCGCGGGCCGTGCGCACGGCAGCAGTGGTGATGATGTCGCAGGCGATCCTGTCCCCCGCCTCCGCCGCTGCACACAACCGCACGAGCCCGTCTGCCACATCGCCGCTGCGGTGCCGCTCCGTGCTCAACACGCCGGCGCGCTCGGCTTCGCGCACGAGCGACTGCGGATCACATGTCACCGCAATGCATCCGCGCATCCCGCAGGCGCACTCGGGGCCGTTGGGATCCGTCACGATGTGCCCGATCTCCCCGGCATTGCCTGAGGTTCCGCGCAGCACCTCACCGTCCACCACTATGCCGCTGCCGATACCCGTGCCGATATAGACGAAGACGAAGCTCTGCGTGCTCCCGTGGCCGCCGCCCCAGATCTCCGCAACCGCTGCCGCCGTCACATCCTTCTCGACGAAGACCGGCATCTCGGTGGCCTCCGCGAGCGCATCCCGCAGCGGAACTCGGTGCCAGCCCATCAGGAGGGGAGGGTCGACGACGGCGCCCGCCGGCTGATCGATCGGCCCTGGAGGTGCCACCCCGATTCCCTCGATGCGGGTCTGGTCCACGGATGATTCGGCGAGCAGGGCGCGTACCTCACCGGCAATCGCGTCGATGATCTGGCCCGGCTCGGTGCCAAGCGGCGTATCTCGAACCCGGCGGTGCAGCACCACCCCCATCAGGTCCATCAGCACCACCGTCATCAGCGCAGGGTCCAGGTGCACGCCGACGGCGTACCGGCCGGAGGGATTGATGCGCAGGATGGTCCGCGGCTTGCCCGGTCCGCTGCCGGATTTGCCGGCCTCTACGATCAGTTCCTCGGAGAGCAGGCGCCGGGTGATGTTGGAGACGGCCTGCGGAGACAGCCCGATCAGCTCCACCAGCTCAACCCTGCTCAGGCCCTCGCTGGACCGGCGGACGGCATCGAGAATGACACTCTGGTTGAAGTCCCCCATGCGGGGAAGATTGGTGCCACGGCGCACGATCAGGCCTTTCGTCAGGGCGGCTGATGCACGATCCTACCGTTCCCCGTCAGCGGGACAACCGGCACATCGCTAGACTCGGCAGAACCTGCTGTACCAACGGTCTGCAATTTTGAACACAAGGGGACGAGTCTTGCGCGCAACCAGCGAGATCACTACTGCCGGGGGCACTGCCCTGGTGGTTGACTCGGACATCGACCTGCTCAACCAGATTGCCGGCGGCCTGCGCAGCGCCGGTTTCACCGTCGCCGCGCACAACACAGTCAACCCGGCCATCGAGGCGGCGCGGGAGCTCACGGCTGATGTCGCCGTCGTCGGTGCGGACATTGCACTGGAGTATCTGGCGACCATCGCCAAGGAAGCCGACCACCTGCTGCCGCGGAATATCCCGGTGGTGCTGACAGCGAAGTCGGCCGAGCAGGTGACGTCCCATCCCGAGCTGGCGATGCGCTCCAGCGATTACCTGCTGCTGCCGATTGCCTCCGAGGAGCTGCTGCACCGGGTCAATACCGCGATCCACCGTAACCGGCTTCGCGAAGAACGGCGGAATGAATCGGCGTTCCTGCGGGACCGGGTGCGGCGCATCTCCGACGACATCCGCCAGACCAACGAACCAGCGGACATGGTTGAACTGGCCTTGCAGGGAATCGGTGAAGCACTCGGCGCTGAGGACGTGACCCTTCATACCTTTGACGACGCCCGGGTTTCCTACGGTGGTGCCCGCTGGCAGCGCGGTGTCGGAAGCGCTCAACCGAATGACGTCAGTGAATTACTGGATGAACTGTGGGTGCTCGGGACTGAGCTGTGGCGTACCTCGGGTTCCCTCGCAGTGATCGCCGGGCAGCTCACTGAGGTTCCGGAGACGCTGCCCAAAATTCACGCCAGAATGGAGGGTTTCGACAGCAGCGGCCTGCTGCTGCCGATCGGCGAGGGCGCTACGCCGTTCGGCGTCGTGTGGATCGTCGCTGACCGCGGTGCGCGCAAGTGGTCGGGCGCCGAGATCGCCCTGCTGCAACACCTGCTCGGAAACCTTGCCCACGGGATGATCCAGGGCCAGCTGATCGTCGGCCAGCAGCAGGTGGTGGACAGGCTGCGCGAACTCGATGCGGCCAAGAACGGTTTCGTGGCTACGGTGCACCACGAGCTGCGAACTCCTCTCTCCTCGATC
The DNA here is from genome assembly GCF_029455255.1 of Arthrobacter vasquezii. Classification (NCBI taxonomy): domain Bacteria; kingdom Bacillati; phylum Actinomycetota; class Actinomycetes; order Micrococcales; family Micrococcaceae; genus Arthrobacter; species Arthrobacter vasquezii. Next base: position 127,627 of record NZ_JAROKN010000004.1, read on the forward strand.
CTCGGGTACGTTGAGCTACTGCAGGACGGCGACGGCGGTGAGCTGCCCGCGCCGGCGGGGAAGATGCTGGAGATCATCGAGCGCAACGGTCAGCGCCTGAGCAGCCTGGTGGAGAACGTCCTTGCGCTGTCAGTGCTCGACGCCGGTACTGAGCTCGGCGACGCGTCGATTGGCCTGGTTCATCTGCTTGAGACGGTCACCGCCGACCTGCTGCCGCTCGCCGCCAGGAAGAACGTCTCGATTCAGGTCCTGCCTACTGATCAGGCGCTGTATGTGAGGGGCATGTGGGCGCTGCTGGAGCGCGCTTTTGTGAATGTGCTGTCCAACGCCGTGAAATTCAGTCCCGACGGCGGGAAGGTCACCGTGAGCCTCGCAACCGAGAACGGGGCAGTGCAGGTGACGGTCGAAGACGCAGGCATGGGTATTCCAGCAGACGAGCTCCCCCAGCTGCTGACCCGCTTCTACCGCGCGACCAACTCGGTGGCCGCAGAGATTCCCGGTACTGGGCTGGGCCTGTCGATAGCTGCCGAAGCGGTGGAACGGCACGGCGGATCGCTTGCCATCCGGTCCGAGCTGGGCGCAGGAACCACGGTGGACATCAAGCTGCCGCGATCATGAAAGGTTCATCCCATGGGTACTGACTCCTTCGAGCGCACGGCCGTGGTGGTGGAGGATGATCCCGACATCCGCGAGCTCCTGGTGCTCACGCTTTCGATGGTGGGGTTCAACATCATCGAAACTGCGAGTGGAAGGGAAGCACTCGCCCTGGTGCGGGAACATAAACCGGACCTGGTGACCCTGGACCTGAACCTGCCGGATCTCGACGGCATGGAGGTCTGCCGCCAGCTGCGGCCGGAGACCGACGCCTACATTGTGATGATCACGGCCCGCGTCGAAGAGATCGAGCGGGTATTGGGCCTGGAGATCGGGGCAGACGACTTCATTATCAAGCCATTTAGTCCGCGCGAGGTGCGGGCGAGGGTTGCGGCGATGTTCCGCCGTCCGCGGTCCTTCGTTGACGGCGGGTCGGGGTCACGGGACGCTGCGTCACGGGAGGCTGTGTCACGGGACGCGGCTGGAACTGAAGCCGCAGCGGGTAGCGCAGTTGACGGCGTCGTCGTTCATGGAAGTCTCTCGGTCGATGTTGAGGGACGGGTGGCGCGGCTTGGCGGTGAGGAGCTGCCGCTGACCAAGATCGAGTTCGATCTGCTCGCAACGCTCATCACCGGAGCCCGCCGGGTGTGGACCAGGGAGACCCTGCTCGAGCGTGTGTGGGGTGAAGGGTGGACGGACGATCATCACCTCGTTGAGGTGCACATCCGGAATCTCCGGAAGAAGCTCGGCGAGGACACCCGGGAGCCCCGGTTCATCAAGACTGTTCGGGGCGTGGGCTACCGGATGATCCCGGTGGACTGACGCCGGTCGACTAATGCTCCGGTCGCTAGTACTGCGCGCAGGCCGACTACGTGCTGGAACAGGTTGGCAGGTTGGTGCGCAGGGCGTCTTCTCCGACGTCGAAAAGATTTTTCCGGTCTGCGGGATCAGGCGGGAAGTTGGTGACTGGGACATAACCGGTGTCCTGTCCTGCTTCAATCCTGACTGCGCTTCCAATGTCACCGGCCTGCGTTTGGGCTTCCGGAACAAAGCAGAGGGCGGTTGCCACGTCCCCCTCGCGAATCATACCCACCATGACGTCTTCGAGGGGCTCCAGGGAAATCAGGACGTCCTGGAGAGCTGAGATCTCCATACTGTTGGGCGCAGGAGCGGAGCTGCTGGGAGCAGGAGTCGAGGCGGACGGGGACTGTGGCTCTGACGATGACGGTGACACCGGGGAGGGTGTCGGTGCGGATGCTGTCGGTGTCTGCCTCTGCGTCGGTGGGGATGTCGGCGAAGTCGAGACAGGCGAAGCCGCACAACCGGCAGCGAGTAAGGCCGCTGAAACCGCAAGGATTCCCGCTGATCTCTGGGTGCTATATCGCGACAACATCTTCACCACGGTATCCCCACAGCGGACGGCATGAATCACGTTCCGGCAACCATTGGATAACTGATCGGCAAGCTCAATCGAGGGTCGCGTCCTCCGGCCCTGACAGCAACATGAGGAACCGCTCGGCTTCACCCACGAGTGCCGGCAGGCAGCTCATTTCGCGGCCGCCGCGGAAGTCGGACAAGCACCGGTCCGCGACGTACTGCAGTCTCGGGGCTCCGACCATGGTGGCGCCAACGTTGAGGCTCAGGAGAGTACCCTCGGCGTCTTCGAGGTTCTTGGAGCTCTTTGACCGAAGATCCGCCTCAAGGTCCCGGATGCGCTTGGGCAGGAGCCGGGCAAAGTTGTCCCGGTAGCGGAGGGCATCGGCGAGAGTCGCCAGTTCCTCACCCAGTTGTGTGATGACTTCGGGACGGTGCACCGGCAGGTTTGCGGGAACACAGTCCTCAAGTGCTTCAGTCGATGCCGCCCGGGCCAGTGCGGGCACACCGGATACTGCCGAGGTTCGTTTGTTCTTCAGCCAGGCCACCGCATTTGCTCCCAACCCGTCAAAGAAGTCGACCTCCGGGCCGGCGAACGGTCCGGTCCGGAGGAGTCTTCCTCCACTGTGACCCATCCAGATCAAGCCACTATGCGCTTTTGGCCGAAGCTTTCCTCAAGAATGGTCAGATCCAGAGCAATCCGAAACCCGCTGCTGTGTTGAACTAGAGTCGTCAGGAATGCGGCGACGTGAAGCTATAGCGTCGTGAAGCTATAGACGAGTCAGCGGGAGCAGAGGGAGGACGCGTAGATGGCCGGCACATCGCCCAAGCGGCCCCCCACCGCGCAGGCCTTCGCCCTCGCTGAGCTGCGCCGCATGATCATCGCCGGTGAAGTCCAGCCCGGCGAGCCGCTGCGGCAGGACGCCCTCGCCGAACGGCTTGGCGTCAGCAGGGTTCCGCTGCGCGAGGCGTTCAAGATCCTCGAGGGCGAGGGGCAGATTGTCTACGAGCCGCATCGCGGGTTCAAAGTTGCCCGGCTCTCCCTCGCGGACCTTCTTGAGACGTACCGCATCCGGCAGCTCCTGGAGACTGAAGCCGCGTACGCCGCCGTGAAACGTGCCGACAGCTCGGTGCTGCAGGCGATGAAAGACGCCGCCCGCGAAGTCGAGGCGGCCAGCGCCGCAGCGGACATCCTGCCCATGACCGAAGCCAACCGCCGGTTCCACTTTGTGCTGCTTTCCGCCTCGGGGATGCCGCGGCTCGACCGGCTCATCCAGGTCCTCTGGGACGCCACTGATACCTACCGGTTTGTCTACTATGGCGTTCCGACCAACCGCCACCTCGTCGAGGAAGAGCACAACCTCATCATCGACGCCTTCGCGGACCGGGACGCCGACCGGCTCGTCAAGCACATGGATGAGCATCGCGACCACGCCGTGGACGCCCTCCGGAAATTCCTCGACGCCAAGTAGGAATCCGGACGAGGTGGTGAGCGATCCGGACTCAAGTTGGAGCAAGTTGGTCCGAAGTGTCTCACCCAAGGCTGGCATACAGGGTATTCCGTCCACCTTTGTCCAGGTTGCTCGCCCCGGCTCAGTAACATGTCACACTCTCGTAACACTCCTCCGAACCCCTCCCGCAACGAAGTTACCTCTGGTAACTTCTCGTGTGTGACCGGGGTTACATTCCGTCCCATTTTTGTATACAATCTCCAATAGCGCTTATTTCGATGACACCAACAACGACGACGCAAAAGGATCGCATTCGTGGAGAACTGGCTAGGACTCACCGATCGGCGCGTGCTGATTGCCGGAGCCGGCGGCATCGGGGAAGCCTGTGCCGCTGCCTTCACCGCAGCTGGTGCCCGCGTGGTCGTCGCCGATATTGACGAGTCACGCCTGACGGCCCACGAGAACGGCCTCACCGCAGACTTCTCCACCGCCGAAGGCTGCGAGAACGCTGTCCAGGCAACGGTCGAAGTACTCGGCGGCATCGACATCCTCCTCCACGCGGTCGGCATGAACCAGCGGGTCCCGGTCCTCGACACTGCGGACGAGGACTGGCAGCGCACCCTCGACATCAACCTCTCGAGCGCCTTCCGCCTCGGCAAGGCCGCGGGCAAGCACATGGTCAGCGCAGGCTGGGGCCGCCAGATCTACTGCTCTTCAGTCTCGGGCCTCCTCGCCCATCCCGATCACGCCCCTTACGCGGCCAGCAAGGGCGGCATCAATCAGATGATGCGCGTCATGGCCCGCGAATGGGCCTCCAGCGGCGTGACCGTCAACGCCATAGCCCCCGGCTACACCGAAACGGATCTCACCCGCACCCACCTGGACAAGCCCGGCGTCCGCGAGCACTACACCTCGCTGGTTCCCGCCGGGCGGCTCGGCAGTGTCGATGACCTCACCGGCCCCGTGCTCTTCCTCGCCTCCGAGCAGGCCTCCTTTGTCACCGGGCATGTCCTCTACGTGGACGGAGGGCGGACCCTTGTCTAACCACTTCCCCCTCCTGAAGCCCGCGGACCTGTCACCGGACCAGCAGGACCTCTACGAGAAGATCACTGCCGGCCCGCGCGCCAACGGTCCGTTCCGGATCATGCACGACGACGGCACCCTCGCCGGCCCGTTCAACGCCCTCCTCTTCGCACCGGCAATCGGCAACGCTGTCCAGGAACTCGGCGCCGCGCTTCGATTCGGCGGCGAACTCCCCGACCGCACCCGGGAACTGGTGATCTGCGCTGTCGCGGCAGCCCTCAATTCCGAGTACGAGTGGTACGCGCACAGCCGGGCGGCCGTCGTCGTCGGCGTTTCAGCGGAGGAACTGAGCCAACTGCAGGCAGGCAGCGTCCCGGCGAGCGTCTCCGACAGCGAGGCTGCCGCCCTCGAACTCACCCGCGAACTGGTGACGGAAGCCGGAGTGAATGAAACCATCCGCGCCACCGCACAGAAGCACTTCGGGCACAGCGGGCTCACCGAAATTTCAGTCCTCGTAGGGTACTACCGCACCCTCGCCGGACTGCTTGCCGTGGCTGACGTCCCAGCCCCGGCTGACACCGCTCCAGAGGAGGGGCACCAGCAGTGAAGATCACACCCATGAAAATCAACACCGCACCAAAAACCCAACACATATCAAGGGAGATATCCATGACCAGCACCACGAACAAGGTCCGCGGATCGCGCATCGCTGCCGCCGTACTCCTTGCACCGGCACTGTTCCTGAGCGCCTGCGGAAGCCCGGCACCCAGCGGAGGAGGTGACGGCGGCGGCGCGGACAGCGGCGAAGGCGGCACCCTGTCCATCGCAACCGGCGGCACCGGCGGCGTCTACTACCCGCTGGGCGGCGGTTTCGCGACCGTCATCCGCGAGAACGTTGAGGGTTACGACGCCACGGTCCAGGAGACCAACGCGTCGGTAGACAACATCCTGCTGCTCGAAAGCGGGGCCGCTGACCTCGCACTTGCCGTGGGCGACGTCGTTGCGGATGCCGTTGAAGGCGTCAATGACTTCGAGGGCAAGGCCCAGGAGATCTGCTCGCTCGGCAACGTCTACAACAACTTCCTGCAGCCCGTCACGGTTGAGGGCACCGGAATCCAGAGTGTCGAGGACATGAAGGGCAAGGTCGTCTCCGTGGGAGCACCGGGTTCGGCTACCGAGGTTGCCGCAATCCGTACCCTGGAGGCAGCCGGACTGGATCCCGAAGCTGACATCGACCGCCGCCAGCTCGGGGTTGCCGAAACAGTGGCAGCCCTGCGTGACGGCACCATCGACGCCGGTTTCTGGTCAGGCGGCCTGCCCACCGGTGCGCTGATCGACCTCGCGGCCGACGGCGACATGGTGATCGTGCCCATCGGAGAGTACGCAGCTCCGATGGCCGAGGAATACGGCGAGTACTACGTCGAGCAGGAAATCCCCGCCGAAACCTACGAGGGACAGACCGAGCCGATCTCCGTGATCGCCTCGCCGAACATCCTTGTTGCTCCGTCCAGCATGGATGAGCAGCTCCAGGAGGACATCACCACCGCCCTCTTCGAAAACAAGGACCAGCTCATCCAGGTGCACCCCGCCGCGGAAGAGATGGACGCCGCCACCGCCGGTGACGTGCCCTTCGTCGAGACCTGCCCAGGCGCCCAGGCGTACTACGACCAGGCCGGCTGAGGCTGACCGGACATGCGTAAGCTCGCCGTCGTCGTTGCCGTGTTGGTGTGCCTTGGCACACTGGCCGGCGTGACCGCCGGAAATGCTGGCCCCACCCAGCGTTTCCTGACAGTGACGAACGACGACGGCGAGCTTGCCCGTGTGCCCCTTGACGGGGGCACCTTCGCGGTGAGCTACCGCAATTCGATCTACCAGACCCTCGCCGAGGAACGCTACGAGGTGCAGCCGGACGGTTCCTACCGCCTGGTGCAGATAGCGGCTGACCAGCTCGCTGTCCTCGAGGAGTACTACGGCGTCCCCGTTGCCCCTACAGCCGCCGGTCCGTCCGACCGACGGAACTACGTTGTACCGCCGAACCCTGAGCGTCCGGTGGTCTTTGACACCCTCTCAATCGCTGCCACCGATCTGGGGCAGCGCACCCTCCACGTCCCCGGAGAGCCGCCGCTGGAACTGTGGCCGCTGGTGGGGAACGCCAATCCGTTTGTTGTGCTAGATATCAAGGAGACCCAATGACCGAGCGACCTGACGGCAACGGAGCCGTAGCTGCGCATAAGTCACCACCGTCCGAGGATCAGCCGCCCGGCGAGAAGCACGGCCATGGGGAGAAACACGGCAAAGGATCCCACCGGGCTGTCCACAGCAGGGTTGCCGACGAAAAGTTCAACGGCTCCCCCGATCCTTACAAGGACACGGACGGCAAGTTCGACGAAGAAGCGCTGATTGCCGAGTTCGAGGCGGAGAAGCCCGCCCGGCACCTCACCGGTACACCGGCAGCCATCATCAAGGCAGTGGGCGTCGCGCTGTCCGTCTTCGGCCTGTACTGGGTGTTCAATCCCATGGCCACCCAGTTCTACCTGCCGGCGTTCCTGATGATCGGCCTGTCGATGACGTTCCTCGTCTACCGCGGCTGGGGCCGGTCGGACAAAGACAAGGCGGCCGGCAAGAGCGACAACCCGCACATTCTGGACTGGGCGCTGGCGATCATCGCCGTCGTCCCGTTTGCCTACATCATTTCCGACTGGGATGCCTTCTTCCGCCGGGCGATCATCCCCACCTACCTCGACCTCATCATGGGCACCATCGCCATCCTCGTGGTGCTGGAAGCCTGCCGGCGGACGGTGGGCATCCTGGTGCCGATCGTCGTGGCCGGGTTCTTCGCCTACGCCTACTTCGGTCCGTATATTCCGGATCCGTTCCAGACGTCGTCGTTCGGGTGGATTCGCCTGGTGGGCCACAACGTGATGGGAACGCAGGGCATTTTCGGAGTTCCAACGGATGTGGCGGCGACGTACATCATCCTGTTCACTATCTACGGCGCCGTGCTGACGGCGTCGGGAGCCACGAAGTTCTTCATCGACCTGTCCTTCTCGGCGTTCGGCCAGTCCAAGTCCGGCCCGGGACGTACTGTCACGCTGGCGGGCTTCCTCCTCGGTACGGTCTCCGGCTCGGGTGTTGCCACCACGGTGACCCTCGGTGGTATTTCCTGGCCGCTGCTGAAAAAGGCCGGCTACCCCAAGGAACACGGTGGTGCAGTCCTGGCTGCTGCCGGCATCGGCGCAATCATGTCTCCCCCGACCCTGGGCGCTGCGGCGTTCATCATTGCCGCCCTGCTGAACGTCTCCTACCTCGAGGTGTTGATCTGGGCGACCATCCCGACCCTCCTCTACTACCTCGGCATCATCCTCGCTATCGAGATGGATGCCCGGAGGTTCAAGACCCAGCCGGTGGACATGGAAACCCAGAAGGCCGGCAAGCTGCTGCTGCGCTTCGGCTACCACTTCAGCTCGCTGATCGCGATCGTGGTGTTCATGGCTACCGGAATGACTCCGTTCCGTGCAGTGGTCTACGCGACAATCCTTGCGTTCCTGCTCAGTTTCCTGGACCGCCAGTCGTGGATGACCCCCAAGCGCATCTGGGATGCGCTGGCCACCGGCGCCACCGGCGCCCTCTCGGTCATCCCGGTGATGGCGGCGGCCGGCCTGATCGTGGGCATCATGACGCTCACCGGGCTGGGCCTGAAGCTCGCGAACATCATTGTGGACTTCGCCGGCGGCAGCCTGTTCCTGACGGCGTTGTTCTCGGCGATCTCGGTGATCCTGCTGGGCCTCGCGGTTCCGGTGACGGCGAGCTTCATCATCTCGTGGGTCATTATTGGCCCGGCGCTGCAGGATGTCGGCGTTCCAGCCTTCGCCGCCGCGATGTTCATCTTCTACTACTCCGTACTCAGCGAAGTGTCCCCTCCGACCGCGCTCTCCCCGTTCGCGGCGTCGGCCATTACCGGCGGCAAGCCGATCAAGACGATGTGGCTCACCTGGCGGTACACGCTCTCCGCGTTCCTGGTTCCGTTCATCTTCGTGCTCACCGGCCCGGGTATCGGCCTGCTGATGCAGGGCGGATTCGGGACCGTGCTCATGGCCCTGGTGGTCTCGACCATCGCCGTAGCGGCCCTGGCCGTGGCAACCGGCGGCTGGATCATGGGCCCGGCCAACTGGCTTGAGCGCCTGCTCATCGGCGTCGGCTCGCTGCCGATGCTGGTGATGGAGCCGATGTACCTGATCGTCGGCGGCGCGCTGATCGCCCTCGGCCTGGTGATGCATGTGGTCCGGATGAAGCGGCACCCGCATGACGATTCGACCACGCCGGAACGTTCAGGAACCGACCGCTCACGGACGGCTGAATCGACCTCGTGAACCTACCGTCCTCCGGGCGGCCTGTAACCACCCTGTTGCAGGCCGTCTCGGTCACTACCACCGGGGTACTGCCGGCGTTCCTTCTGGGCGCGCTGGCGGTGCAGATCCGCGACGACCTCGACCTGGGGCCGGCGCAGATGGGCATCGCAGCAGCAACGCTGTTTGCGGTCTCCGGAACCCTCGCCCGCCCGCTCGGAGGAGTTGTCCAGCGGGTGGGAGCAGGGCGGGGCATGGTCTTCTCGGCCATTCTCGCGACCGTGGCGTTGGCAGGCGCCGGTGCAGCACCGTCATTTCCCGTTTTGGTGGCGGCGCTGTTCATCGGTGGCCTTGCCAACGCCATGGCCCAGCCCTCGGCAAACCTCGGCATTTCCCGCAGCATCGGCAGCAACCGGCTGGGCCTGGCGTTCGGCGTGAAGCAGTCGTCCATCCCAATGGCATCGCTGCTGGGCGGCCTTGCCGTTCCGGGCATAGCCCTGGTGCTCGGCTGGCGATACGCGTTCTTCTTCGGCGCCGGACTGGCGCTGTGCCTGGCGGTCTGGGCCTTCTTCCGCGGTCAGGCACCACTGACAACGACGACGACGGCCGGCCACCCCGAGGACCGCGGCACCCCGCGCGCCGGGCTGGTTGTCCTCACAATCGGCGCCGGCCTCGCTGCTGCGGCCGCCACCTCCTTGGGGGTGTTCCTCGTGGACTCGATGGTGCAGTCCGGGATCGAGCCCAGCACCGCCGGGTTCATCTTCGCGGCAGCCGCGGTAGTGGGCCTCAGCATCCGAATCCTCCTCGGTGCGCTCATGGACAAGATGCCCACCCGCAGCCCCTACGTACTGATCGCCAATCTGCTGGTGGCCGGCGTCGTCGGCTATCTCATGCTCAGTGTCGGCTCCACAGCGCTGATGGTGACCGGCACACTCCTCGCCTACAGCGCAGGCTGGACCTGGCCGGGACTGCTGCACTTCGCCGTCGTGCGCGATAACCGGCAGGCTGCAGCGTCTGCAACCGGTGTTGTGCAGACCGGGCTCTCGCTCGGCGCGGCCGGCGGGCCGCTGCTGTTCGGCCTGCTGGTGAGCGCCACGTCGTATTCCACTGCCTGGGTGGTGGCCGGAGTTGTTGCGTTGGCTGCAGCCATTACGTTCCGCATCGGGCGGAGGATGATTCGCCGCGCACGCGGCGTGTCGGTTTTCACGCTGCGGCGTCCATTTTCGAACCCTGTAAAGGAGACTTCATGACAGCCACACGCTATGCGGTGATCGGCGGCGGCATCCTGGGAACCGCCGTCGCGCGCCGGCTGCTCCAGCAGCAGCCGGACGCATCGGTGACCGTGCTTGAGAAGGAAGATTCGCTTGCCGCCCACCAGACCGGGCGGAACTCGGGCGTGGTCCATGCCGGGCTGTATTACACGCCCGGGTCGCTGAAGGCGAAGCTGTGCCGACGCGGCGTGGAACTGTTGAAGGAGTACTGCGGCGAGCGTAGCCTCGCCTATGACGAGATCGGCAAGGTGCTTGTCGCCCGGGACGCGGTGGAGGAATCGCGGCTGGGTGACATCATGACCCGCGCCCAGGCCAACGGAGTCCCGGGCGTGCGGATCATCAACCGCGCAGAGCTGCGCGAACTTGAGCCGCACGTTGAGGGAGTGGGCGGGCTGCATTCCCCGCACACGGCGATCGTGGACTACGGCGCGGTGACCCGTTCCTTTGCGGAAGACGTGGTCGCGGCCGGAGGCACCGTGCACACGGGATTCGAGGTCACCGGCATCACCCAGCGCGGGAAAGAGACGCTGGTGACCGGGACCCACAACGGCACGGACACCTGGGAGATCTTCGACTCGGTGATTATCTGCGCCGGGCTGCAGGCGGACCGGGTGGCCGGGCTGGCCGGTGACCGTGAGGATCCGAAGATTGTGCCGTTCCGCGGTGAGTACTACCTGCTCAAGCCCGAGAAGCGTTCACTGGTGCAGGGGCTCGTGTACCCGGTGCCGGATCCGCGCTACCCGTTCCTCGGCGTGCACCTGACGCCGCGGACGGACGGCGAGGTCATGGTGGGTCCCAACGCCGTACTGGCGCTGGCCCGTGAGGCTTACGGCTGGGGCACGGTCTCCCCGCGCGACCTCGGGGACGCAGTCGGCTACCCCGGTTTCCGGGCCTTCGCGAAGCAGCACTGGAAGACGGGCGCCGTCGAAATGGTGGGCTCGCTGAGCAAGCGCCGCTTCGTGAACGAGGCACGCAAGTACGTGCCGGAGCTGACCGTCGACGACGTCGTTCCCGGGCCGAGCGGCATCCGCGCCCAGGCGCTGGACCGCGACGGTTCGCTGGTGGACGACTTCCGGATTTCCCACCATGGATCGGTGCTGGCGGTACGGAATGCGCCGTCACCGGCCGCGACCTCCTCGCTCGCCATTGCTGAGCACATTGTTTCGCTTGTCCTTGATTCAGACAGTAAGGAAGTTGCATGACGCACTTGAAGAAGGGGCTCTGGGGTGTGCTGGCCACGCCGTTCACCGGCCCGTCATTCGCCGTCGATACCGAGTCGCTGAAGCGGGAGGTGGAGCTCTACACCCACATTCCGGCCACCGGCATGGTGGTGCTCGGCGTGTTCGGCGAGGGCGGCACGTTGGATACCCGTGAGCAGGCCCTGACCGTCTCAACGGTTGCTGAAGCTGCTGGGGAAACACCGCTGATTGTGGGGTTGTCGGCGCGCAGTACTAACGTCGCGATTGAGCAGGCGCGCACGGCGGTGGAGGCTGCGGGCTCGAACCTCGCCTCGCTCATGGTGCAGGCGAATACACCGAACCCGGACCTGCTCACCGCCCACTTCACCGCAATCCATGAGGCAACCGGCGCGGACATCGTGCTGCAGGACTACCCTGTGGCCTCCGGCGTGAAGATCAGCACCGCGCAGATTCTGGCCGTCGTCGAGCGCTGCCCGTTTATCTCGGCCATCAAGTCCGAGGCACCGCCCACGGCTGCCGCGATTGCCCAGTTGACGCGAGCCACGGAGGTGCCGGTGTTCGGCGGGCTTGGCGGTGTCGGCCTGATCGATGAGCTCGCGGCCGGTGCCGCCGGCGCCATGACCGGCTTCTCCCACCCGGAAGCACTGCAGCTTGCCATTACCGCGAACGACGACGGCGGCTTCCGTGCCGCCCGCGACGTCTTTGCGCCGTGGTTACCGTTGGCGAACTTCGAGGGACAGCCCGGAATTGGGCTGGCCCTGCGCAAGGAGATCCTTCGTAGGCGCGGCATCATCGCCGAAGCCCTGGTCCGCCCACCGGCGCCAACGCTGCCTGCTGAACTGGCCGACATGATCGACGCACACCTCGATGCTGTTAAGGAGCTTGCCTAGATGGAAATGGGTCTCAACGGGAAGAACGTCCTGGTGCCGGGGTCAAGCTCCGGGATCGGGCTGGCCATCGCTCAGGCGCTGGCCGCGGAGGGCGCCAATGTGGTGCTCGCCGCCCGACGCGAGGACGTGGTGCAGGCCGAGGCAGGAAAGCTGCCGTCCGCCGTCGGGATCGGGATTGACCTGAACCAGGACGGCGCACCGGAGCATCTGGTCGCCGAGGCGGAGAAGGCCTTCGGGCCCATCGATGTACTGATCCTCAACAGCGGCGGCCCGCCGCCCGGTGGCGCCGCCGATGTGTCGGATGAGCAGACGCTGGCCGCCGTGAACCAGCTGCTGGTGCAGCACATCCGGCTTGTTTCGTTGGTGCTGCCTGGGATGCGTGAGCGGGGCTGGGGGCGGATTGTCGCCGTCGGCTCTTCCGGTGTGCAGAGTCCGCTGCCCAACCTGGCGCTGTCCAACATCGGCCGTGCCGGGCTCGCCGGGTACCTGAAGACGCTGGCAGGCGAGGTCGCCAAGGACGGTGTCACCGTGAACATGGTGCTGCCGGGCCGGATCGATACCGACCGCGTGGCCTCGCTGGATGCGGGCGCCGCGAAGCGCACCGGCAAAACGCCCGAGGAGGCCCGGGCCTCGTCCGAGGCCACCATCCCCGCCGGAAGGTACGGCAAGCCGGAGGAATTCGGCGCCGTCGTCGCTTTCCTGGCAAGTGAGCCGGCCGCCTATGTGACCGGTGAACAGATCCGCTGCGACGGCGGACTGGTAAGGAGCTACTGATGATGAACCATACTGTGCACTTGTGCTCGATCCGCGAGGGAGCGGAGGAGATTGCCGCCGTAGTACATCCCAGACGCGGGCTCGCACTGGTCCGGGATCTGATTCCCGGCTGGCAGGGCGACGTCCGGGAAATCCTCTCGGAAGAGTTGCTCGACAAACTGGAGTCACTCGTTTCCACCGTCGACGACGGCGCGTTTCGTGATCCGGACTCCATCACCTACGGCGCGCCCTACCGGCACCCGCGGATGCTGTGGGGCATCGGACTGAACTACGTGGAGCACGCCTCGGACCTGTCCGAGGGCGTGCCGGAGGAGCCGGCGTCGTTCATCAAGGGCGACCACACTGTCATCGGCCCGGGCGAGGACATCCCCATCCCGTCGCAGAGCGAGCGGACCACGGCGGAGGGGGAAGTCGCCGTCGTCATCGGGCGGTACTGCCGCAATGTGGAGGTGGAGGACGCGCTGGACTATGTGGCCGGCGTCGTGCCCGTGCTGGATCAGACCGCGGAGGACATCCTGCAGCGGAATCCGCGGTTCCTGACGCGGTCCAAAAACTTTCCCGGTTTCTTCTCGTTCGGGCCGCGGATTGTGCCGCTGGCCGAGGCGGTGGGTGACGGGATGCTCGCGGACATGGAGGTGTCCACGGTGGTGAACGGCGAGGTGCTGCGGACCAATACCGTGGCGCACATGCGGTACAGCCCCGAGTTCCTCATCAGCTTCCACTCAAAGGTGATGCCGCTGTTCCCGGGCGACATCATCTCCACAGGTACGCCGGGCGCGATCCACATCAAGCCCGGGGATGTTGCTGAGGCGCGGGTGGCGCGCGTGGGTACGCTGACCAACCCCGTGATTGCAGGACCTTGAGTTACAAGAGCACCACCATCGAGTGGGCGCTGAGAACGGGTTCCCGGCAGGGAGCACGTAGCCAGCGCCCACTCGATGCACCAAAAGTAAGGAGATGACGATGGGCACGTCAGGATCAGGCCCTCTCGAGGGCGTTCGGGTAGCCGACTTCTCCCGTGTTCTCGCGGGACCCTATGCGTCGATGATGCTCGCCGATTTCGGCGCGGACGTCATCAAGGTGGAGAGCCCTGCCGGGGATGACACCCGTTCCTGGACACCGCCCGTCGACGAGCACGGCGTCGGCACGTACTTCTCGAGCGTGAACCGGAACAAACGCTCGGTGGTGTGTGACCTGCGGACCGACGAGGGGCTGGCGCGCGCTAAGGAGCTGGCGCTGAGCTCGGATGTGATCATCGAGAACTTCCGGCCCGGCGTGATGAAGAAGTTCGGCCTGGACTACGAGACGCTGCACGCCCTCAAGCCTGACCTCATCTACTGCTCCATCACCGGATTCGGTTCGACGGCGGGAGCCCACCTTCCGGGGTATGACCTCCTGGTGCAGGCCGTCGGCGGACTGATGAGCGTGACCGGGTCCCTGGATTCGGAGCCGAGCAAAGTGGGCGTGGCGCTCGTGGACGTGGTGACCGGACAGAACGCGGCGCTCGGGATCCTCGCCGCGCTGCGGCACAAGGATGCGACCGGGCAGGGCCAGCGGATTGACGTGAACCTGCTGTCGTCGTTGCTGGCGGGGCTGGTGAACCAGGCGTCGAGCACTCTGGCCACCGGTGAGGCGCCGCAGCGGATGGGCAACGCGCACC